>NZ_JARGEF010000390.1:0-4740 GCF_033794725.1 Streptomyces sp. ID05-39B
GGCTCACTGGCGGGCCGGCTGCCGGGCGGCGGCGGGCGGGTCGCCGTATGGGCGACGCCCGCGCTGGAGACGGCCGTGGCCGTCGTGGCGGCGCTGGAGGCCGGGGTCGTGGTGGTGCCCCTCAACCCGAAGTCCGGGGAGAAGGAACTCGGGCACATCCTGTCGGACAGCGCGCCCGCACTCCTCCTGACCGCGCCCGGGGACGAACTGCCTCCCGCGGTACGTGACCTGCCCCGCGTCGACGTGGACGTGCGAGCCACCTGCGGACGGCTCTGCGACCTCGGCACGGACCGGGTTCCCGTGGGCGACGAGGACCCCGCCCTCGTCGTCTACACCTCCGGCACCACCGGCCCGCCGAAGGGCGCGGTCATCCCCCGGCGGGCGGTCGCGGCGACGCTCGACGCGCTCGCCGACGCCTGGGAATGGACCGGCGAGGACGTGCTCGTCCACGGGCTGCCGCTGTTCCATGTGCACGGGCTGGTGCTGGGCGTCCTGGGGCCGCTGCGGCGCGGCGGATCCGTGCGGCATCTGGGGCGGTTCTCCGCCGAGGGGGTGGCCCGGGAGCTGAACAGCGGCGCGACCATGCTGTTCGGGGTGCCCACCATGTACCACCGGCTCGCCGAGACCCTCCCCGACGATGCCGGTCTCGCCAAGGCGCTCGGCCGGGCCCGGCTGCTCGTCTCCGGTTCCGCCGCGCTGCCCGTGCACGACCACGACCGGATCACCGCCGCGACCGGGCAGCGGGTGATCGAGCGGTACGGCATGACGGAGACGCTGATGAACACCTCCGTGCGCGCCGACGGGGAACCCCGCGCGGGCACGGTCGGGCTGCCGCTGCCGGGCGTGGAGCTGCGGCTCGTGGAGGAGGACGGGACGCCCCTGACGTCGTACGACGGGGAGAGCGTCGGGGAGATCCAGGTGCGCGGGCCGAACCTGTTCACCGGGTACCTCAACCGGCCGGACGCCACGGCGGGGGCGTTCACCGCCGACGGGTGGTTCCGGACCGGGGACATGGCGGTCCGCGACGGTGACGGTTACGTGCGGATCGTGGGGCGCAAGGCCACCGACCTGATCAAGAGCGGCGGTTACAAGATCGGCGCCGGTGAGATCGAGAACGCGCTGCTGGAGCATCCGGGGGTGCGGGAGGCGGCCGTCACCGGGGAGCCGGACGCCGACCTCGGGGAGCGGATCGTGGCGTGGATCGTGCCACAGGATCAGCAATCACCGCCGTCCGAGAGCGAGTTGGCCGACCATGTGGCGATGCGGCTCGCCCCGCACAAGCGGCCCCGTGTGGTGCGGTATCTCGACGTGCTGCCCCGCAACGACATGGGGAAGATCATGAAGCGGGCGCTGCCCTCATGAGCGGCTTCCTTCCGGGCGGCCCCCTTCCGGGCGCCCCCGTTCCGGGCGGCCCCCTGCGGCTCTCCGCGCGCGAGATCCTCGCCCTCGTCTGCGACTCCACCGACTCCACCGACTCCACCGACTCCTTCGACGAACTCGCGTATCCGGCAAGGGAGTCCGCGCCGGACGGCCCCCTCTCCTGGCCCGGCTACGGCGCCTCCCGCGCCCGTGCCGCCGAGCGGACCGGAGAGACGGAGTCCGTGGTCTGCGGCACCGCCCGCGTCGGGGGCACCCGGGCCGTGCTGATCGCGTTCGAGTTCGGTTTCCTGGGCGGCTCGCTGGGCGAGCGCACCGGCGACCGGCTGGAGGCGGCGTACACCTGTGCCCGCGAACACCGGCTGCCGGTCGTCGCGTTGGTCGCGACGGGCGGTTCCCGGATGCAGGAGGGCATGCCGGCCCTCACCCAGCTCCAGCGGGTGGCACGGCAGTCGGCGCTGACGCGACAGGCCGGACTGGCGCAGGTGGCCGTGTTGCGCGATCCGACGACGGGCGGCGGCTGGGCGACCCTGGGCGCGGGCGCCGACGTGGTGCTCGCGATGGCGGGCGCACAGGTCGGCTTCGCCGGCTCGCGGGTACGGCCGCCCGACGCGGACCCGGCCGCGTACACCGCCGAGGCGCAGGTCGCGGCGGGGTCGGCGGACGCGGTCGTGGAACCGGAGGCGCTGCGGGAGACACTGGGCAGGTGGCTGCGGCTGCTGACCCGACCGTCGCAGGAGCCCGCGCCGGTCCCGCGCGCCCTCGGGGCGGAGGATCTCCCGGCCACCGGATGGGACGCGGTCCGGCGAGCCAGGTCGCCGCAACGTCCGCGCGCCGATGCCTACTTGGACGCCTACTTCACCGTGCGGGCCACGATCGGCGGCGACCGCTGCGGCGGCACCGATCCGGACGGCATGCTGTGCGGCTTCGGCGAACACCGGGGCCGTACCGTCGCGTACGCCGCGCAGACGGGGGCCGCGACCCGGCCCGCCGGCTATCGCACCGCCACCCGGCTGATCCGGCTCGCGGACCGGCTCGGCATCCCGGTGCTGACCCTGGTGGACACCCCGGGCGCGGCCAACGACGCCGAGGCGGAGCGGCAGGGCGCGGGCGCGGCGATCGCCGAACTGTTCGCCGCGGTGGCCACCGCGCGGACGCCCGTCACCACCCTGGTGGTCGGCGAGGGCGGTTCCGGGGGCGCGCTGGCGCTGGCCGCGCCCGGCCGCACCTGGGCCGCCCCGGACAGCTATTTCTCGGTGATCGCCCCGGAACTGGCCGCCGCGATCCTGAAGCGGCCGCCCGAGGAGGTCGAGGCGACGGCCGGTCAACTCCGCATCCGGCCACAGGACCTGGCGGAGCTGGGGGTGGTCCGAACGGACCTGCCGTGACGCGTGCCGACGCCACGGGAGGCGGTGCGGGAGGAGGTGCGGGTACGGAGTGGCCGGTTTCCGCCAACACCGGCGGGCGGCGGAGGCGGGAACAGGACAATCTCGCGTACCGTCCGTAACAATGGCGGTGCGCAGAGCCGCGGTTCGATGAGTACGACGGGGGCGTCATGGCAGCAGTGGTGGAGTTCACGACGGACGACGGTGGCGTGGTCGCCGTCGAGGCCGTCGAGGAACAGCGGCCCGGTTCCCGGCTGGTGGCCCGCGGAGACGGGACCGTGCAGGCGGCCCGTACCTTCGAGGGCGCCCTGGAGGGCGTGCGTTCGGCAGCGGAGTCGGCGCTGCGGGTGTTCCGCGACGGCGCGTTGCGGCCCGACGGTGTGGAGATCGAGTTCGGGGTGAAGCTGGCCGCCGAGACGGGCGCGATCATCGCCAAGGGAACGGCGGAGGGCCACCTGATCGTCAGGCTGACCTGGTCCCCGTCGACGGACCGGGCGCAGGACACCGTGCCGGCGCCGCAGGGGGACTCCGCTTCGCCTTCCCCCCGCCCAGGGCCCGCCGGGGCCTCATGAGAAGCGCCGAGTGGCAGGCCCGGATCGAGTGCGCCGGACAGGTCGTCGGGGCCGGCTTCCTGATCACCCCGCGCAAGGTCCTGACCTGCGCCCATGTCGTGCACGAGGGATCCGCCGAGACGCTCGCGGTGACCTTCACGGAGCGGCCCGGATCGGCGCCCGTCCCGGCCCGGGTCGTGGCCGAGGGCGGCTGGGCCGGCGGCGCCACCGACCTCGGCGACCTCGCCGTACTGGAACTCGCCCACGAGGTGGAGATCGCCCCGGCGGCGCTCGCGCCCGTCGACACCGCGTACGGCCGGCAGCCGCGCAAACTCGTCGTGTACGGCTTCCCGGTCGGCTTCGACGAGGGCACGCTCGCCGAGTACCGCGTCACCGCACCGCAGTTGATCAACCAGGAGTGGATGCAGCTGGAGGCCTGGCAGCCGGACGGGCAGCCGCTCGAACCGGGGTTCAGCGGCGCCGCCGTCACCCTCGTCGACACCGGTGAGGTCGTCGGCATGGTCACGGCCGCGGCCGGGACGCGGGGCGTGCGCAACGGGCGGATGATGCCCACCGAGGTGATGGCCCGGCACTGGCCCGGTCTCGCCGGGCTCGTCCCCACCTCCGACCACGGCACCGCCGACCGCGCCCGGCTGCGGGAGCTGGTCGAGCGGGCGGTCCGCGCCGGCCTCGACTGCGACCCCGTACGGCTCTACCGGGCCGCCGCCGGACCGCTGGACCCCGAGCCGCCGCCGGAGGGCTTCGACTCGTTGCGCTCGGCCGCGCTGTTCGTGCTGTGCGAGATCGACGGCGAGGACGCGGCAGACACGGTCTCCCGCTTCACCGAGCACGTGGAGGCGTTGTTCCGGGCAACCGTGGAGACGGCCGCCGTGCCAGAGTGGTCGCCCATCCTCGTCGACCTCCGGCACAGCGGCGCGGGCGACGGCCAGGTCCGCGTCGAGGTGTCGGCGTACAGCGGGGGCCGTCGGCATCCGGTCGGATCCGACACCGTCCCGCAGTCCCGGCTGCACGGCTATGTACAGGAGCGGATCGAGGCGGCGTTCGGGTATCTGACCCCCGGCTCCGACGAGTTGATCGCGTTCGCGCTGCCCCGTGACTGGATCGACCTGCCGGTGGACCGCTGGGCGAGCGCCCCCGACGACGACACCCCGCTCGGCTGCGTCTACCCCCTGGTGGTCACCGACCAGGCGCGGCGGCGGGCGGGCGCCCGACACCAGCTCACCCGCGCCTGGAACCGGCTCGACGCGGTGCCCGGCGCCCAACTGCACCGGGTGGAGTGCGGCACGCCGGAGGAGCCACGCCGGCTGCGGGTACGGCTGCGGCAGCCCGACGCCTGTCTCGCCGGGTTCGGCACCGCGCCCGCCGCGCCCCGCACCCGCCCCCACTTCGACACCACGCTCACCGCC
>NZ_JARGEF010000391.1:0-4713 GCF_033794725.1 Streptomyces sp. ID05-39B
GGTGGGGACGTGGTCGGGCGGGGTGGAGTGCTGCGGGGCGGTCTCCGTGAAGGCGCCTTCGGGGTTCTCCGTCTCCAGGAGCCGTACGGCGTGCCGGCCGAGCTGGGCGACGAGGGTGCCCGGCAGCCACGGGTCGCGGGAGCGTCCGTCGGCAACGGTGTCCTCCGCGCCGGTGCGCTCCAGGATCCACTCCAGCGTCGGCCGGGCCGCCGGGTCCTTGCGCAGACAGGCGCGGACCAGGTCGGCGAGGCCCTCGGGCACGCGGGCGAGGTCGGGTTCCTCCTCGGCTATGCGGAACAGCAGCGCGTGGACGCCCTGCTGTTCGGCGGAGCCGAAGGGGAGGGTGCCGGTGGCGGCGTAGGCGAGGACGGAACCCAGGCAGAAGACGTCGCAGGCCGGCGTGATCAGGTCGCCGCGCACCTGCTCGGGGGCCATGAAGCCGGGTGAGCCGATCACCGCGCCGGTCTGGGTGAGGCCGCCGTCGCCGAGGTACGTCGTCATCCCGCCGTCGCCCGTGACGGTCTCCAGGGCCCGCGCGACCCCGAAGTCGATGACGCGAGGGCCCTCGATGGTGACCATCACGTTGGACGGCTTGAGGTCGCGGTGGACGATCCCGGCCGCGTGGATGTTGGTGAGGGCGTGCGCGAGGCCCGCGGCGAGGATGCGCACCGAGCGTTCGGGCAGCGGGCCGTGGTCGTGGCCCACCACCTGCTGGAGGCTGGGTCCGGCGACGTAGCCGGTGGCGAGCCAGGGCACGGCGGCCTCGGTGTCGGCGTCCAGGACGGGCGCGGTCCAGAATCCGCCGACCCGTTGGGCGTTGCGCACCTCGTGGCGGAACCGGGTCCGGAACTCCTCGCGGGCGGCCAGTTCGGGGCGGACCAGCTTCACGGCGACGGTCCGTCCGCGGTCCGAGCGGGCCAGAAAGACCTGTCCCATTCCTCCCGAGCCCAGCCGCCCGAGCAGCCGGTAGCCGCCGATCCGCTGCGGATCCCCCGGTCCCAGCTTCTCCATGGCAGCTCCGCCTTTCCCCCACATGTATGACCGAGCCGAGAATAAACCGGCCGTTCGGGGAGTCGAGCGGTGTGGTGTCTACGGTTCCATAACGGGGGCCGCCGCGGCGGCGGGCTCCTGCGCGGGCGGCTCCAGCTTTTCCAGGACCTGCGAGAGGCGTTCCAGCAGGCGCACGGCCTCGGCCAGCTCCGCTTCGCCGTACGCCTCGGCCAGCCGGTCGGCGAAGGCGGCGTGGCCGGGTTCGATGCGGGCGACGGCGGCACGCCCCCGCTCCGTCGGCGCCAGCAGCTTGGCGCGCCGGTGCGCCGGGTTGGGCCGGTACTCCGCGAGCCCCTTGCCGACGAGCAGGTCGGCGATGCGCTGCACGCTCTGCCGGGTGATGCCCATGGCGCGGGCGATGCCGGACACGGGGAGGGGTTCGGAGAGGACCGCGCCGAGCACCTGCCACCAGGCGGCGGTGAGCCCGGAGGGCCGGGCGAGTTCCTCCGCGACGCCGAGGAACTGGCCGTTGAGCCGGAAGACGCCGAGCGCGCCGCGGCTGAGCAGGTCCTGCCGTTCCCGGCTCACAGCGCCCCGGCCTTGTCCAGGACGGCGTAGGCCTCGGGGTCGGAGTCGTGGAACAGCCGGTACCAGGCGTCCAGCACCTCACCGTCGTACACGCCCAGGAGGCGGAGGACCTCGCGGGCGAAGGCGACGGGTTCGGTGGGTCCCGCGGTGATCAGGTCGCCGTCGGTGACGGCGTCGGTGTCGACGTAGCGGTCGCCGCCCGCGTATCCGGTGGCGGCGAGGTAGAAGGAGACGGCGCTGGTGTGGGCGCGGTCGTCGAGCAGGCCCGCGCGGGCGAGGCCCGCGGTGGCGCCGCAGATCGCGGCGACGGGCGTGCCGGCGGCCAGGAACTCCCCCGCCGTGCGGGCGAAGGGCGCGAGGTCGTCGGAAACGTCCCACAGGTCGGCGCCCGGCAGGATCAGCAGCGCGCCGTCCTCGGGGCGTACGTCCGCCAGCGCCGTGTCGGGCTGGATGCGCAGGCCGCCGATGCTGGTCACCGGGCGGGTCGAGGGGCCGACCGTGCGGATCTCGTACCCGGCGCGGGCCAGGTGGGCGGTCGCGTGACCGGTCTCCCAGTCGGCGAGGGTGTCGTAGACGGCGAGGTACACGGGCTTGCGGGGGGTGGCGGTGGTGCTCATGGGTTCCTCCGTGCGTCGTCGGGCGGTGCGGGGACCGGGTGTGGCGGCCTCGGCCGGCCATGAAGGCTTATGACAACATCCTGTCGAATTGCCAGCACGCTGTCAATGCCTGGCACCTCCCCCGGCCTGGTCCGACCGTCCACGCCCGACAACCTGTCGCGGAATCCGCCCGTCCAGGGAACAGGACGCCGATACCGCTTCCGCATCGCGGACATTTACGCTCACCGGCATGACCCCTCAGACCGACCCCCAGACCGGCGCGGCCGTGAAGGCCGCGGACCGCGCGCACGTCTTCCACTCCTGGTCCGCGCAGGAACTCATCGACCCGCTCGCCGTGGCCGGCGCCGAGGGGTCGTACTTCTGGGACTACGACGGCAAGCGCTACCTCGACCTCACCAGCGGGCTCGTCTACACGAACATCGGCTACCAGCACCCCAAGGTCGTCGCCGCGATCCAGGAACAGGCCGCACACCTGACCACCTTCGCGCCCGCCTTCGCCATCGAGGCCCGCTCCGAGGCGGCCCGGCTGATCGCCGAGCGCACCCCCGGCGACCTCGACAAGATCTTCTTCACCAACGGCGGCGCCGACGCCGTGGAGCACGCGGTGCGCATGGCACGGCTGCACACCGGGCGCCCCAAGGTGCTGTCGGCGTACCGCTCCTACCACGGCGGCACCCAGCAGGCCGTGAACCTCACCGGTGACCCGCGCCGCTGGGCCTCCGATTCGGCGAGCGCCGGCGTCGTGCACTTCTGGGCGCCCTTCCTGTACCGCTCCCGCTTCTACGCGGAGACCGAGGAGCAGGAGTGCGCGCGGGCGCTGGAGCACCTGGAGACGACCATCTCCTTCGAGGGGCCCGCGACGATCGCCGCGATCATCCTGGAGACCATCCCCGGCACGGCCGGGATCATGGTGCCGCCGCCCGGCTATCTGGCCGGCGTGCGCGCGCTGTGCGACAAGTACGGGATCGTCTTCGTCCTGGACGAGGTCATGGCCGGGTTCGGACGCACCGGCGAGTGGTTCGCGGCCGACCTGTCCGGTGTCGTGCCCGACCTGATGACCTTCGCCAAGGGCGTGAACAGCGGATACGTGCCGCTGGGCGGGGTCGCCATCTCCGGCGCGATCGCGGAGACCTTCGGCAAGCGCCCCTACCCCGGCGGCCTCACCTACTCCGGCCACCCGCTGGCCTGCGCCGCCGCCGTCGCCACGATCGACGTGATGGCGCAGGAGGGCGTCGTCGACAACGCGAAGAACCTCGGCGCCTCCGTCGTCGGGCCGGGACTGCGGGCGCTGGCCGAGCGCCACCCGAGCGTCGGCGAGGTGCGCGGCGTCGGCATGTTCTGGGCGCTGGAGCTGGTGAAGGACCGCGACACGCGCGAGCCGCTGGTGCCGTACAACGCCGCCGGTGAGGCGAACGCGCCCATGGCCGCGTTCGGAGCCGCCGCCAAGAAGGCCGGGGTGTGGCCCTTCGTCAACATGAACCGCACCCACTTCGTGCCGCCGTGCAACGCGAGCGAGGCGGAGCTGAAGGAGGGCCTCGCCGCCCTGGACACGGCACTGTCGGTGGCCGACGAGTACACCGCATAGCCGCCGGGCGCACCGGCCGGTCACGGCCATTCGCACAAGCCCTTGATTCGTCGAACGCGTAAGGTGGCGTGCTCGTACATACCGACGAGCACGCCATCCGCCGATGGCGCTCCGCCGTCGGACGGCGCGCGCGACGAGGACGAGGGAGACGGCCGACCATGCACGGCAGCAGGGGCAGCGGCAGCGGCGCCGTGACCCGCAGCACCCTGCGGCAGCAGATCGCCGACGCGCTGCGCGACGAGGTGCTGGGGGGACGGCTCCAGCCGGGCCAGGAGTTCACGGTCAAGGAGATAGCCGAGCAGTACGGCGTCTCCGCGACCCCCGTCCGCGAGGCGCTCGTCGACCTGTCGGCGCAGGGGCTGCTGGAGGCCGACCACCATCGCGGCTTCCGGGTGCACGAGTACTCCGCGGCGGACTTCCGGGGCATGGTGGAGGCGCGCAGCCTGGTCATCGAGGGCATGTTCCTCGCCCTGGACGCGGGCCGGCACAGCTCGCAGAACTTCGCCGACCCGCGGATCGCGGCGGCCGTCGCCGGAGTGCGCCGACGCGGCGAGGAGGCCCAGCGGGCCGCCGCCGCCGGTGATCTCACCGTGCTGATCGGCTACGACCTGCGGTTCTGGCGCGAGCTGAGCGCCCTGTTCGGCAACCCCTATCTCGCCGACTTCCTGAACCGGCTCCGGGTGCAGACCTGGGTGTGCCTCGTCCAGCATCTGCGCCGGCTGACCGACCTGCGCGGCCACCTGTGGTCCGGCCACACCGAACTCGTCGACGCCCTGTATCAGCGCGACACCACCACCGCGCGCACGATCCTCGACGAGTACAACACCCACTCCGTCGCGCTGATCGAGCGGCTGACGGCCGGATGAGCGGGACGGACACAGCCGAGGACCCCCACAGAGTCCCCGCGTCCCGCGGCACCACCGAGTCCCGCCC
>NZ_JARGEF010000392.1:0-4678 GCF_033794725.1 Streptomyces sp. ID05-39B
GCCCGCCCCCTTCCGGAACACCCCGAGGCCTGTACAGCCGCTACGCGCGTAGATATGCTCGTCTGGTGACCATGCCCACCAACGCACCCACCGCGGCACCGCCCCTCCCGGACGTCACCTCGTCCGACACCACGCTGCGCCGCTTCCTCCACGGGCTCCCCGGCGTCGACACGGTCGGCCTGGAGACGCGCGCCGCAGCGCTCGGCACCCGTTCCATCAAGACGACCGCCAAGGCGTACGCCATCGACCTCGCCATCTCGATGGTCGACCTGACGACGCTGGAAGGCGCGGACACCCCGGGCAAGGTCCGGGCGCTCGGCGCGAAGGCGGTCCACCCCGACCCGACCGACCGCACGACCCCGTCGACCGCCGCGGTCTGCGTGTATCCGGACATGGTCGCCTCCGCGAAGGAGGCGGTCGCCGGCTCGTCCGTCAAGGTCGCCTCCGTCGCCACCGCCTTCCCGGCCGGCCGCGCCGCACTCCCCGTGAAGCTGGCGGACGTCCGCGACGCGGTCGCCGCGGGCGCGGACGAGATCGACATGGTCATCGACCGCGGCGCGTTCCTCACGGGCAAGTACCTGAAGGTGTACGACGAGATCACCGCCGTGAAGGAGGCCTGCGGCACGAGTGCCCGCCTGAAGGTCATCTTCGAGACGGGCGAACTGTCGACGTACGACAACATCCGTCGCGCGAGCTGGCTCGGCATGCTGGCCGGCGCGGACTTCATCAAGACGTCCACGGGCAAGGTCGCGGTGAACGCGACGCCCGCGAACACCCTGCTGATGCTGGAGGCGGTCCGCGACTTCCGCGCCCAGACCGGCGTCCAGGTCGGTGTGAAGCCGGCCGGCGGCATCCGCACCACGAAGGACGCCATCAAGTTCCTGGTCCTGGTCAACGAGACCGTGGGCGAGGACTGGCTGGACAACCACTGGTTCCGCTTCGGCGCCTCCTCGCTGCTGAACGACCTGCTGATGCAGCGCCAGAAGCTGGCCACCGGCCGCTACTCCGGCCCCGACTACGTGACGGTGGACTGATCACCATGGCTTCTCTGTTCGAGTACGCACCGGCCCCCGAGTCCCGCTCGGTCGTCGACATCGCGCCCTCCTACGGCCTGTTCATCGACGGCGAGTTCACCGAGGCCGCCGACGGCAAGGTCTTCAAGACGGTGTCCCCGTCGTCCGAGGAGGTGCTGTCGGAGATCGCCCGGGCCGGCACCGAGGACGTCGACCGTGCCGTGCGGGCCGCCCGCAAGGCGTTCGAGAAGTGGTCGGCGCTGCCCGGCTCGGAACGCGCGAAGTACCTGTTCCGCATCGCCCGCATCATCCAGGAGCGCAGCCGCGAACTGGCCGTCCTGGAGACGCTGGACAACGGCAAGCCCATCAAGGAGACCCGCGACGCGGACCTCCCGCTGGTCGCCGCGCACTTCTTCTACTACGCGGGCTGGGCCGACAAGCTGGACCACGCCGGGTTCGGCCGGAACCCGCTTCCGCTGGGCGTCGCGGGCCAGGTCATCCCCTGGAACTTCCCCCTGCTGATGCTGGCGTGGAAGATCGCCCCGGCACTGGCGACCGGCAACACGGTGGTCCTCAAGCCCGCCGAGACGACCCCCCTGTCCGCCCTCTTCTTCGCGGACATCTGCCGCCAGGCAGGTCTGCCCAAGGGCGTCGTCAACATCCTTCCGGGCTACGGCGACGCGGGCGCCGCGCTGGTCGCGCACCCGGACGTGAACAAGGTCGCCTTCACCGGCTCCACGGCCGTCGGCAAGGAGATCGCGAAGACGGTCGCGGGCAGCCGCAAGAAGCTCACCCTGGAACTGGGCGGCAAGGGCGCGAACATCGTCTTCGACGACGCCCCGATCGACCAGGCCGTCGAGGGCATCGTCAGCGGCATCTTCTTCAACCAGGGCCAGGTCTGCTGCGCGGGCAGTCGCCTCCTCGTCCAGGAGTCGATCCAGGACGAGGTGCTGGACTCCCTCAAGCGCAGGCTCTCCACCCTGCGCCTGGGCGACCCGCTGGACAAGAACACCGACATCGGCGCGATCAACTCCGCCGAGCAGCTCTCGCGCATCACCACACTGGTGGAGCGGGGTGAGGCGGAGGGCGCCGAGCGCTGGTCCCCTGAGTGCGAACTCCCTACCTCCGGCTACTGGTTCGCCCCGACGCTGTTCACGAACGTCACCCAGGCGCACACCGTTGCCCGCGACGAGATCTTCGGCCCGGTGCTGTCGGTCCTCACGTTCCGCACCCCGGACGAGGCAGTCGCCAAGGCCAACAACACGCCGTACGGCCTGTCGGCGGGCATCTGGACGGAGAAGGGCTCCCGCATCCTGGCGGTGGCGAGCAAGCTCCGGGCCGGTGTCGTCTGGTCCAACACGTTCAACAAGTTCGACCCCACCTCGCCGTTCGGCGGTTACAAGGAGTCGGGCTTCGGCCGCGAGGGCGGCCGCCACGGCCTGGAGGCGTACCTCGATGTCTGACAAGTCCGAGCAGCAGCGTCTGAGCGTCTTCAAGACCTACAAGCTGTACGTCGGCGGGAAGTTCCCGCGTTCCGAGAGCGGCCGGGTGTACGAGGTGACCGACTCCAAGGACAAGTGGCTGGCGAACGCGCCGCTCTCCTCCCGCAAGGACGCCCGTGACGCGGTCGTGGCCGCGCGCAAGGCGTTCGGCGCGTGGTCCGGGGCGACGGCGTACAACCGGGGCCAGGTCCTCTACCGCGTCGCCGAGATGCTGGAGGGCCGCAAGGGCCAGTTCGTCCACGAGATCGCGGACGCCGAGGGTCTGTCCAAGTCGAAGGCGAACGAACTGGTCGAGGCCACGATCGACCGCTGGGTCTGGTACGCGGGCTGGACCGACAAGATCGCCCAGGTCGTGGGCGGCGGCAACCCGGTGGCGGGCCCGTACTTCAACCTGTCCTCCCCGGAGCCGACCGGTGTCGTCACGGTCGTGGCCCCGCAGGAGTCGTCGTTCCTGGGCCTGGTCTCGGTGATCGCCCCGGTGATCTCCACGGGCAACACGGCGGTCGTCGTCGCGAGCGAGAAGTCCCCGCTCCCGGCCCTCTCCCTCGGCGAGGTCCTGGCCACCTCCGACCTGCCCGGCGGCGTGGTCAACGTCCTCTCGGGCCGTACGGCGGAGATCGCGACACCCCTGGCCTTCCACCAGGACGTCAACGCGATCGACCTGGCAGGCGCCGACGACGTACTGGCGAAGGAGCTGGAGATCGCGGCGGCCGAGAACCTCAAGCGCGTTCTTCGTCCACAGCCTGTGGACGACTGGCGGGCGGTGCCCGGCATCGAGCGCATGACGGCGTTCCTGGAGACGAAGACGGTCTGGCACCCGACGGGCTCGCTGGGCGCGTCCGGCTCGTCCTACTGAGCCGACCCGACAAGCCGGAGGGCCGCGGCCTCTCCCCGTCCGGGGAGGCCGCGGCCCTCTGCCGTGTCCCTCAGCGGCCGCCCAGCAGCCCCGTCACCTGCCCCAGCACCGGGATCGACCCGATCGACTGCGCCTGCGCCACCGGGCCGGTGAGCATCTGGGACGTCAGCGGCTTGAAGTCGGCGAGCTGGGTGCCCACACCGTTGTCGAGCGGGTCGACGCCGGTGCCCGCGAGCGGGTTGGGCTTGAGGTTGGAGACGGCCCCGGTGACGTACGGCAGTGAGCCGAGCGCGCCCTGCACGCCGGACTGCGGGTCGAGCCGGCCGATGGAGGTGGGGTTCGTGCGCACCGGGTCGACGACGGGCTGGGTGTCGGCGGCGGCGGCCGACGCGCCCGCCCCCAGGGCCGCACCGGCCGTCGCGAGGAGGGCCAGCGCGCGCCGGCCGGTCGGGTTGGAGGAGGAGTCGTGTCGAGCCATGATCGCTGCCACCTTCTGCCGCGCAAGGTAATCGGGTCGACACGAAGGGTAGTTGCGGTGTGACGCGTGCTGCAAAGCCGACCCGCGGGGTCGTAACCGGCCCCGCCCATGCCCCAGACTGGTGTCCCGTGAGTTCCCATCCGCCCGTACCCACGCGAGTCGTGCTGCTCTGCGGCCCTTCCGGCTCCGGCAAGTCCCTCCTCGCGGCCCGCTCCGGCCTCCCGGTGCTGCGCCTCGACGACTTCTACAAGGAGGGCGACGACCCGACGCTGCCGCTGGTCGCGGGAAGCTCCGACATCGACTGGGACGACCCCGGGTCCTGGGACGCGGACACCGCCGTCGCCGCCGTCGTCGACCTGTGCCGCACGGGTCGTACACAGGTACCCGTGTACGACATCTCGCTGAGCGCCCGCACCGGCGAGGAGGGCGTCGAGATCGGGCGGACCCCGCTGTTCATCGCGGAGGGCATCTTCGCCGCCGAGATCGTCAACCGCTGCCGGGAGCTGGGTGTCCTGGCCGACGCGCTCTGCCTGAGCCGCGGACCGGTGAAGACGTTCCGCCGCCGTTTCCTGCGAGATCTCAAGGAGGGCCGCAAGTCGGTGCCGTTCCTGCTGCGCCGCGGCTGGCGCCTGATGCGCGCCGAACGCTCCATCGTGTCCCGCCAGACCGCGCTCGGCGCACACGCCTGCGACCGCGACGAGGCGATGGGCCGCCTGGCCACCGCGGCGGCCGGCCACCGCACTCCGACGGCCCGTACGGCGGCGTAGCGCCCCGCCGGGAACACGGAAAGCGGGACTGGACGGACCCCCCGGCCCTCCAGCCCCGCTCC
>NZ_JARGEF010000393.1:0-4618 GCF_033794725.1 Streptomyces sp. ID05-39B
CTGCCGTTGCCGCCGGTCTCGGCGAGGCTCTCACCGGCCTCGGCCCCGGCCCCCGCCGCCGAGGCCAACGAGCCGAAGGCGGCCGGGGCCGGGGCCGAGGCCGGTGAGAGCCTCGCCGAGACCGGCGGCAACGGCAGCACGCCGTATCTCGCGGTAGGCGGGGCGGCCGTACTGGCGCTGGGTGCGGGCGTGCTGTTCGCGTCGGTGCGGCGTCGCGCGGTGGGCGGTGGCCGGGGCGGCCACTGACCCCACGGACTCCGGGGCCCGACCGGCGGCTCAGGCCGGTCGGGCTTCGGCGAAAGCGCCCGCGTCAGCCGAAGACGGAGGCGCAGGTGGTGGCGGTGGCGCGGGCCGGGTCGAGCGCGTTGGCCACCTCGTGGAAGGCGATCCGGTCGGTGAGTCCGAGCAGCGCGTGCTCGGAGAGGTCGAGGGGGCAGAGATCCTGGATGAGGATGTTCCTGACGTTCGCCCCGCTCAGGTACTGCGTCCGATGCGGGGTCACCACCTCGTCGTAGCGGGTGGCGATGACCGTGTAGCGGACGCCGGGGACGGTGTCGCCGCCCGCGTTCAGCTTCGTCATGAAGTCGGAGCCGACGATCTGCTGGGCGAGGGCGGGGGTGGCGGCGTTGAGGAGGTCCTCGGCGCCGGGGAAGAAGGGCAGCAGGTTGGTGAGCCCCGCAAGGGTGGTGCCGTGGTTGTTGGGTGCGATGCCGACGAGGGCGTTCACCTTGGCGGCTCCGCCGAGGAACTTGAGGTAGTAGCGGGGCATCATGCCGCCCTGCGAGTGGCCGACGACGTCGGCCTTGGTGGCGCCGGTCGCGGCGAGCACCTTGTCGACGTGGGCGGACAGTTGTTCCGCCGACTTGTCGATGGGCCCGAGGGCGTGGAAGAAGGGGACTCCGGGCAACTGGCCGTAGTCGAGGGAGAAGACGCAGTACCCGCGGTGCTTCAGATAGGGCGCGAGGCCGAGCCAGTTGTCGACGGAGTTGCCGAGGGTGCCGTGGACGAGGACGACGGGGCGGGGGTGTGCGGCGGAGGGCTTGCAGTTGTAGTCGTTCCAGCCACTGCTTGACGCGGCGGAGGCGGAGGCGGAGGCGGAGGCGGTCGCGGAGGCGGTCGCGGCGGGGACTGCGGTGGCCGAGATCGCCAGCAGCAGGGCGGCGATGGGTCTGAGCAGGCGTTTCCAGGGCAGCATCGCGTGATCTCCTTGCGGCTCAAGGGAGGTTCGACGGCCTTACGCCTGGTGATCCGGATCACGAGGATGCTGTTCACTCGTCAAGTTACGGGCGAGTAGCTGAAGTGTGAAGTTACGCGTCGGTAAAAACTTCCAGTGGTAGTCGGCGACGACCGAGGCGCCCGACACACAGTCACCAGGTGGGCCTGAGGGGACCATAGGGGGCGATTCGTGCCAAACGGTCGCACAACACGCGCACTTCGGCCTCCCCGAGGACCTCGACCCATGCCCCTACGGCGTCGGCCGCCGCCGCCTCCGCGGCGCGGGTGCACGCCCAGCCACGTTCGGTGAGGACGACCAGCCGGGCCCGCGCGTCCACGGGATGCGCCCGCCGCTCGACGTACCCCTTGCGGACCAGCTCGTCGACGAGCTGACTGGCCGCCTGCTTGGTGACCCCGAGATGCGCGGCCAGCTCGGTGACGGTCGCCCCGTCCGGCGCGAGCCGCGTGAAGGCGAAGCCGAAGGCGGGCCGCCCCTCGAACCCGCGGGCCTCGACCCCGTCATTGATGCGCCGCGTGAGGTCACCGGCGGCGGCGAGCAGGACAGCGGTCAGGGTGAGGGCTTCGGAGTTCTGCACTTCCGCATTGAAACACTCTTGACGTATTGGTCAAGTTGCTTGACCATCATGACGACAGAACTAGTCAAGTAGCTTGACCAAATTCTTGGGAGACACCCATGCCGTTCATCCGCTCCGCCGACGCCGTGACCCACGAGATCCACGGCGTCCGCTTCGTCTCGTACGCCACCCCGCGCACCGGCAGCAAGGAGCTGGCCGCCTGGCGGGGCGAGATCCCGCCGGGGACGAAGGCCGCCGCGCACACCGTGAGCCGGGAGGAGATCTTCCTTGTCCTCGTCGGCGAGCTGGCCCTCACGCTCGACGGCCGCACCGAGCGGGTCGGCGCGGGCGACACCGTGATCATCAACGCCGGGTCGACCCTGAGCGTCGAGAACCCGACGGATCACACCGCGATCACCTGGGTCACCACCTCCGTCGGCCTGACGGCGGAACTGGCGGACGGAACCGTGCTCACTCCCCCGTGGGCGAACTGATCCCGGAACCGGTCCCGGCGGCGCGCAGTTCCGAGCGGACCAGTTCCAGCAGGCGGCCCACCCAGTTGCGGCCCTGGTCGTCGCGGGCGGTCCGCCAGTAAGGGGACTCCTCGTGGCCGCTGTAGCCGATCCGCGCGTCCCCGGTGCCGAGCAGGATCTCGGCCAGCGCCGGGTGCTGGGTGAACTTGGCGCGCAGCAGACCGGCCATCACGGCCAGACGCACGTCCGTCCAGTCCTCGCGGCGCGGGGCGAGGGCACCCAGTTCGTGGGCGGCGTCGGCGGTCGGGGCGTCGCGGACGGCGAGGCGGTCGGTCTCCTCGGCGGTGGACAGGGCCCAGTAGCCGTGGTGGACGGAGGGATAGCTGTCGCCGGCGTGGTGGAGGGTGACGGGGAAGTCGTTGCGCAGAGCGGAGAGGCCGGGGTCGGCGGGGCGGCCGTTGGGGAAGATGATCTGGTTCAGGATGACGGCCGGACTTCCCGGCGACGTGGGATCGTCCGCGTGCCGGACGGCCTGCCGCTCGTCCGCCCTGGCGACGGCCTTCTCCCGGTCCCGGAAGTAGTCCAGCGCCTGGCGGTGCATCTCGGCGGTCGCCACCGGACCGTCCCCGTCGACCGGTTCACCGAGGTCGGTGAACAGGATCCGCAGGGGCCGGTCCTGGCGGTCCATGTCGCCGAGGCAGTAGATGCGCAGGTGGGGCGCGATGGCGAGATACGCGGCGCGCAGGAGGTACCGGTTGGCCTCGGTGGGCGCTCCCTGGAAGCGGTGGACCGCCTCCCGGAAGTGGTCATGGGCCGTCGGCCTTCCCGCCAGCTCCTCGATCCGGTCGGCGACTTCGAGGAGGAAGCCCTCCGGGGTCAGCGCTTCGGGGGACCGGGACTCCCACTTGCTCTCCGGCTCCTGCCTCGGAGGCGCCGCCGGATCCCTGAGCACGATCAGCTCCCGGTCCAGCATCCGCTCCAGGCCGGCCAGGTCGGTCGTCCGCTCGCAGCGCACCGTCCCGTCGGCGTAGACGAGCAGGTCCTCGAGGACATAGGCGTCACGCCACTCGTCCCACTGCCAGACATGACACCAGACCCCGTCGATCCGCTCCCCGTCCACCGTGCGAAACGTCGGGCCTTTCCATGTCATTGGCGCACTCTATCGAGCCGGGACGGGTTCACCTCCTCGGGGACCGGCCGCCTCAGCCCGCTCCGGAGCCCCCTCACGCCGCCAGCGCCCCCGGCATCACCGCCCTCGGGCCGAACTTCGCCCGCGCGCGGTCGGCGACCTCCTCGATGCGGCGGGCCTTCTCGTCGACGGGGTCGAAGGTGAGCTGGTGGGAGGCCTGTTCGGCGGGGGTGAGCCCCTCGGCGCGCAGGGCGATCGCGCGGACGCGGGCGCGCTGGAGGCCGAGCGCCTCGTACAGGCCGTACGCCGTCCTCGTCAGCTCGGCCGAGTGTGCGGTCGGTTCCCCGAGGGTGCGGCTGCGGGTGGTGGAGGACCGGTCGGCGTAGCGGACGGTGAGGGTGAGGGAGCGGCAGACCTTCTCCACGGCGCGCAGCCGGGAGCCCAGTTCCTCGGCGGCCGACAGCAGTGCCCTGCGGTGCCGATGCTGGTCCAACTCGTCGCGGTCGAAGGGGCGTTCGGTGGCGAGGGAAGAGGAGACCGCATTGGGGACGACCCGCTCGCGGTCGACGCCGTTCGCCTTGTCGTGGAGTTCGCGGCCCGCCTTCGCGCCGACCAGGCGCTGGAGGGTCGGGAGCGGCGCGGCGGCGACCCGGCCGAGGGTGTCGAGGCCGTATTCGCACAGGGTGCGGGCGGTCGCGGTGCCGACGCCGGGGAGCGCGGAGACGGGCTTGGTGTCGAGGAACTCCCGCACCCCGTCCTCGGTCACGGCGCGGGTCACTCCGGGCCGGGCGTCCCGCAGTGCCATGCGGGCCAGCATCGGGCCCGGCCCGGCGCCGATCATGCAGTCGACGCCGTACAGGGCGAGCGACCGCACCCGGATGACGGACGCCAGCTCGACCGCGTCGCGCCCGAAGTACCGTTCGGCGCCCCGCACATCGATCAGCGCCCCGTCCGGTGGCAGCGCCTCGACGACGGGGGTGAACTCCTGGAGGAGTTCGAGCAGCCCCGGCAGGGCGGCCTCGCGCAGCGGAGGCAGCTGGAAACGTACGCAGAGGATGGTCATCCCGCACTCCCCGGACTCTGGTGCCACAACTTCCTTACTGTCGAAGGCCCTTGTGAGGCCTCCTGGCCCGCGGGACGCAGATCCGCCCACGGGTGCATCTGATAGCCGGTGGGCAGGTGGATGCGCCGGCCGTGGGTCGGATCACCGCTCTGCCCGCCCTGCC
>NZ_JARGEF010000394.1:0-4594 GCF_033794725.1 Streptomyces sp. ID05-39B
GGTACGGCCCCGGAACCCCGGCAGCCCCGGACGGACCGGAGGTCAGGCGGCGGCCTTTCCCCCCGCCGCCACCGCCCCCAGCTCCTCGCACATCACCGCCCGCAACCGCAGCGTCGTGCCCAGCCGCTGGAAGGCCTCCGCCCAGTAGCCGCCCGCGCCGGGCGACGCGTCCTCCGGCTCCTCCGGGACCGCCAGCAGGCCGTCCAGCCGGGCCGCCTCCGCAGGGTCGAGACAGCGCTCCGCCAGGCCCATCACCCCGCTGAAGCTCCACGGGTAACTCCCAGCGTCCCGCGCGATGTTGAGCGCGTCGAGAACCGCCCGGCCGAGCGGCGCGGCCCACGGCACCGCGCACACCCCGAGCAGCTGGAACGCCTCCGACAGGCCGTGCGTCGCGATGAAACCGGCCACCCAGTCCGCCCGTTCGCCCGCCGGAAGGGTGCCGAGCAGCTTGGCCCGCTCGGCGAGGGAGACCGCGCCCGGTCCGCCCGCCTCCGGCGCCGAGGGCACACCGAGCAGCGCCCGCGACCAGCCGGCGTCCCGCTGCCGTACGGCCGCCCGGCACCAGGCCGCGTGCAGCTCGCCCGCCCAGTCGTCGGCCACCGGCAGCGCGAGGATCTCCGCCGGCGTACGGCCGCCCAGCCGCCCCGGCCAGGTCCCGAGCGGGGCCGAATCCACCAGCTGGCCCAGCCACCAGGACCGTTCGCCCCGGCCGGGCGGCGCCTTGGACACCACGCCGTCGCGCTCCATGCCCGCGTCGCACTCGTGCGGCGCCTCCACGACGATCGTCGGCGTGTCCCGCATGTGGTCGACAGCCACGCAGGCGGCGGCCCGCACCGCCATCCGCGCGGCCAGCGCCGAACCCGGCAGCGCCGACAGCAACTCCGCCGCCGTGGAACGGACGTTGCGGCTGCGATCGGCCAGGGACTGCTCCAGGAACGGCTCGTCCCGGGGGCCGAGGCCGGTGCGCAGCGAGTCGAGGAACATCAGGCGGTCCTCGGCGCGCTCCGTCGGCCATGTCGACTCCAGCAGCGCGCGGGCGGCGTCCGGGTCGCGGGACCGGATCCCGGCCAGGAGAGCGACCCGCTCGGCGAACAGACCCTCCTGCCACAGCTTCCCGATGCGGCCGGTCTCCTTGGGACCCGGCAGGGACGTCCCGCCTCCCGGTGTCGAGCGCAGGGCGAACCGCCAGTCCGGATTGAGCCGCGCCAGCCACAGCGCGCGCGGGCCCGCGAACTCCAGCGCCGCCGGGCGCAGATCGGTCCGGCCGCGGGCCGAGTCCAGCAGGGCGGGCAGGGCCGCGGCGGGCGGGGCGAACCCACGGGCGTTCGCGGCCGCCAGCCACTGGGGCAGCAACTCCATGAGATCCGGTGCCGTACCCCTGCGGCCGCCTCCGCCGGAGCCGGGGCGGTCGGCCAGCAGCCGGGCCAGTCTGCGGGCCGCCGCGGCGGGCAGTGCCGGGCGCGGATCCTCTGGGGCCGGCTCGGGCCGCGGCGCCGCACGCCCCGGCCGTAGCCCGGCCCGACGCCGTACGGTCTCCGCCGCCGCCGCGTCCAGCAGCGCCGAGGGCGCGGACCGGCCGGGCGCCACGCCCGACGGCGTACGCCGGTCCGTCCCGAGCAGGGCCACGGCGACAAGGTCCTCCCAGGACGCCGAGGGGGTACCGGTGCTGGTCATGCGGAGTCCCTTCTTGACCTACCGAGTCGGGTGAACGGGCGGACGACATGACGACATGGACGGGGGATCCGGGCGGCGGGATCAGCAGAGGGGGACCGCCTCTCCGGGGGCCTGCGGCCAGGCCGTGAGGGGAGTGAAGCCGCGGTGGCCGCACTCGCCGAAGACGGTGACGGGCCCGCCCCCCGAGAGGGCGACCAGACGCCACAACCCGGGCCGGGCCGTCGCCGAAGGCGTGAGCGGCAGCGCCGTGGCTCCGTCGGCGTCCGCCAGCTGCCAGGAGGCCCCGTCCGGCGTGGGGACGACGCCGTCCAGGGTCACCGGCACAGACTCCAGCCAGGGATCGTCGCGCAGGGCCGAGCCGTAGCGGGCGGCAGCCTCCGCCGTGGTCACACCGGCCGGCCGGACCGCCGTAGGCACGGGCGGGCCGAACTGCTCGCCCAGAGCGGCCCGCCGCTGCCCGGCACCGGGATACGCCGACACCTCCGCGTCCAGGGCCAGACCGACCGGCAGGTTCAGATCGGGGGCGCGGCCGGCCGGACCGTAGGAGAGGACCAGCGCGGTGCGGTCCGAGGCGACGCCGTGCAGCCAGACGCGGCGGGTCGTCAGTTTCGGATCGCTGACGTCGTACTGGGCGAGGACCAGCCAGTCGTCGCGCAGCGGCGGTCCGTCCGGCGGCCGGGTGAGGCCGACACGGGTGCGGACCGTCGCCGCCAGCGCCGCCGGCAGCTGCTCGCGGTGCAGCCAGCCCTGGTCGAGGAGGTGGAGCAGCGCGCACTCCTCCAGCAGCCGCACCGGCCAGCCGGGACCGGAACCGGCGAGCGCCCCCAGCTCGCGGACCCGTGCGGCGAGTCCGGGCGCCTGGGCATCGACCATGCGGGCCGCCGTCTCCTCCCACAGTCCGTACCCCGTCCGCCCGGCCGTGGCCAGGCCGGAGCGCAGGAGGTCGGCGAGCCGCTGCTCCAACTCCGTGGCCCCCGCGGTGATGCGCTCGGCGCGGCGCTCGGCTCTGCGCCGGGCCGCCTCCGGATCGGCGGAGCCCGCTCCAGAACCCGCCGCCCCCGCACCCCGTTCCTGCTGTGCGCGCCCCCGTCGCGCCGCGAGCCACCGCTCAGCCCAGTCCGGCGCCTGCGCCTCCGCCGGCACCGACCCTTCCCCGCCCGACCACAGCAACAGCAGACCGAGCGCGTGCTTGCACGGGGCCTTCCGGCTCGGACAACTGCACGTGTACGCGGTCCCGGACGCGTCCGCGACATCGACGACCGTCCGGTACGGCACGCCCGCACCGCCCCGGCACAGCCCCCACACCGCCCCCTCCTCCGAACTTCCCGTCCCGGACCAGGGTCCGGCCGAGCCGAGTTTGCTCCCCGCTTTGCGTGACGTGGCGTCAGGCGCCAGCGCCAGCACCTGGTCCGTCGTCCAGCGCACCCCCTGCTGTGTCATGACATCGAAGGTAGATCCCCCCACTGACAATCGGTCCCGCCATCGCCCCCGTGGAGGTGTCTACGCAGGTCAGATCGCGTTGTCAGTGGGGTCGTGCAAGGTGGACACCAGATCCGAACCGGCCGAGCTGGAGGGGGCCTCAGCCATGTCAGTCACCGTTGAACCGACATCCGCCGAACCACGCCACGACCACTCCGCGCCCGCGAACGCCCCTGCGCCCCAGGAGGTGTTGAGGCCGCACGCCGAGGACGCCTTCGCCCAGGAACTCGCCGCGCTGGCCGCGCACGACGACCGCCCGCGCCCCGCCCGCTGGAAGCTCTCGCCGTGGGCCGTCGCCACCTACCTCCTCGGTGGCACCCTGCCGGACGGCACCGCGATCACCCCGAAGTACGTGGGCCCGCGCCGCATCGTCGAGGTCGCCGTCACCACGCTCGCCACCGACCGCGCCCTCCTCCTGCTCGGTGTGCCCGGCACCGCCAAGACCTGGGTCTCCGAGCATCTGGCCGCAGCCGTCAGCGGTGACTCGACCCTCCTGGTCCAGGGCACGGCGGGCACCCCGGAGGAGGCGATCCGCTACGGCTGGAACTACGCCCAGTTGCTCGCGCACGGCCCCAGCCGGGCCGCACTGGTGCCCAGCCCCGTCATGCGGGCCATGGCGGAGGGCATGACGGCACGGGTGGAGGAACTGACCCGTATCCCGGCCGACGTGCAGGACAGCCTCATCACCATCCTGTCGGAGAAGACGCTGCCGATACCGGAGCTGGGGCAGGAGGTGCAGGCGGTCCGCGGCTTCAGCCTGATCGCCACGGCCAACGACCGCGACCGGGGGGTCAACGAGCTGTCCAGCGCCCTGCGCCGCCGCTTCAACTCGGTGGTGCTGCCGCTGCCGGAGAGCGTCGAGGCCGAGGTCGACATCGTCGCGCGGCGCGTCGAGCAGCTCGGCCGCTCCCTCGACCTGCCGGCCGCACCCGACGGCATCGACGAGATCCGCCGTGTGGTGACCGTCTTCCGGGAGCTGCGCGCCGGGATCACCTCCGACGGCCGGACGAAGGTGAAGTCGCCCAGCGGCACCCTGTCGCCCGCGGAGGCGATCTCCGTGGTGACCAACGGCCTCGCCCTGGCCACCCACTTCGGCGACGGCGTGCTCAGGCCGGCCGATGTCGCCGCCGGTCTCCTCGGCGCCGTCGTCCGCGACCCCGCCACCGACCGGGTGGTGTGGCAGGAGTACCTGGAGGCGGTGGTCCGCGAGCGGGCCGGCTGGACGGACTTCTACCGGGCGTGCCGGGAGGTGAGCGCATGAGCGGGGCCGCAGACACGGACACGACCTGGGGATGCGTACCGGGGGGACGCGGGTGGGCACGGGCCGGCGAGCGGCAGCCGCACGGGGAGCCGCGGGGGAGGAGCCGGGATGCCGGACGGTGAGGGCGAGGGAACCGGCGGCGGAAGGGCGGTCGGTGCGACGGTCGCGGAGCCCGCCGGG
>NZ_JARGEF010000395.1:0-4570 GCF_033794725.1 Streptomyces sp. ID05-39B
ACCCCGGCCCCCTCACCGTCGGCCACCGAGCAGAAGGCCGCCGCCCTGTACGGCAGCGTCGTCGATGCCGTCGACAGCGCGCCCGCACGGGACACCCGCCCGGCCGAACTGCCCCGCCGCCCCGAGCCGGGGATCACCAGTACGGGCGGGCGCCAGGCCGTCATGCAGCACCGCGGCGACAGCGTCACCCTCAGCGGGCGGGGCTACGTCCTCGTGCGCTGGCAGATCTCCCCGCACAGCCGCCCCGGCGCGCTGGTCATGCCGTCCTGGACCGGCCTGGACGGCAGGCTGTTCCACGTGGCCTCCGCCGGCGGCCGCCGCATGGACGACCCGCTCGACGGCACCTCCGACGGCCCCGTCACCGGCATGGGCGGCCCCGACACCGGCTACACGGTCCTGCCGCCCGGCACCCAGCAGATGTGGCAGAACGAATACTTCTACGTCGACGGCACGGTCACCCTCACCCAGAACGAACGCGGCGCCGACTACGGCATCACCGTCTTCCCCACCACCTGGCAGGCGGCCGACGACGACCTCCGCCGGGGCCCCGGCCAGGGCGTCATCCGCTACGGCCTCGTCCGCGACACCGGCGACGACGCCGCCCCCGTCCCGCAGTACCTCACCCGTGCCACCCCGGGCGACCCCGCGACCGTGCCTCAGCGCTCCCGCGTGTAACGGTCCTGCGCGGCCAGCACGTCGTCCCCGTGCTCGAACGCCCACGCACCGAAGGCGTCGATCGGCGCGAGCAACGTCCGCCCCAGCTCGGTCAGTTCATAGTCCACGCGGGGTGGCGCGCCGGGGTGCGCGCGGCGGGCCACCAGGCCGTTGAACTCCAGCCGCCGCAGGGTCTCGGTCAGCACCTTCTGACTGATGCCGCCGATCCTCTCCCGCAGCTCCCCGTGGCGGACCGGACCACCGCGCAACGCCCACAGCACCACGGCGTTCCACGTGTTCGCGAGCAGGTCGAAGGCGAGCCGGGCCCGGCAGTCGGCGAGGAAGTCCGCGTCGGTGGTCACGTACCGAATGGTGCCCGAGCGGCCTCCTACCGTCAGGCGTATGCGGATAGGAATTCTCGGAACCGGACAGATGGCGGACGCGCTCGGCACCCAGTGGCGGCGGGCGGGACACGAGGTGAGGACCGGCGGCCGCGCCGGCGGGCTGAGGGAGGCGGCGGAGTTCGGCACCGACGCGGTGCTGCTGGCCCTGCCGTACGCGGCCGTCGCCGAGGTGGTCGGCGGGCTGGGGGAGACGCTGCGGGGGAGAGCGCTGATCGACTGCACCAACCCGGTCGGCCCCGGCTTCCGGCTGCTCACGGCGGGCGGACCGGCGGGCGCCGAACGCATCGCCGCCGCCGCGCCGGCCGCCCACGTCGTCAAGGCCTTCAACCTCTGCCACGTCGACGTCTGGCGGCTCACCCCGCCGGTCTTCGACGGCCGTCCCCTCGCGGTCCCGCTCTGCGGCGACGACCCGGCAGCCCTGGACGTCGTACGACACCTCGTGCGCGACCTCGGCTGCGAGCCGCTGGACGCCGGCGGACTGGACCGGGCCGGCCTGGTCGAGGCGACGGCGGCCCTGCTGATCGGCCTGTGGGTGGGCGAGGGCGCCGACGCCCAGGCGATCGCCCCGCCGCTGGCCCACGCGGCCGGCTAGCCGCTGCTTCGCGCGAAGGGCCCGGTCGGTAGCTCTTGTACAGGGCCCGGTCAGCCGCTCTTGCGGAGGGCGCAGAGGACGTCGATGCGGTTGGTGGTGATCGAGTCGACGCCCACATCGATGAGCCGGCGCATGGAGCGGCGCGTGTCCGGGGTCCACACGGACAGCAGCCTGCCATCCCGGTGGACGCGGGCGGCCAGGTCCCGGTCGACCAGGGAGAAGCGGTAGTTGAGCCAGCGGGGTTCGACCGCCGCCAGCAGCACGGGCCGCGGCGGCGCCAGGCTCGTCCAGGTCATCGCGATCTCGGCGGCCGGGTCGGCGGCGCGGACGGCGAGCATCGCGGTGGCGCCGGCGCAGTAGTAGACGCGGTCCGCCGCCCCGGCCTCGCGGACGGCGTCCACCACCCGGCGCGCCGTCCGCACCTCCCGGGTGCCCGGCAGATCCAGCATCACCCGGCTGCCCTCGGTCACGGCCAGCGCCTCCGCCAGCGTCGGCACCCCGCCCTCCGTCAGCCCGCGCACCTCGGCCGCCGACAGCGAAATCAGCGGCCGGTCCCGCTCCCACAACCGCTTCAGCGTCTCGTCGTGCAGCAGCACGGGCACCCCGTCCCGGGTGAGCCGTACGTCGATCTCGACGGCGTCCGCGCCCTGGTCGAGCGCGGAACGCAGCGAGTCGAGGGTGTTCTCACGGACGCGGTAGGGGTCGCCGCGGTGGGCCACGGCAGTCACGTTCTGCATGGGCCCATTGTGCTGGTGGCCGGGGAGCGGGGTGGCTGTCAGGGGGCGACCCACTGTGTGGTGTAGCTGTCGATCTCGGCGGCGATCCGTGCCTTGCCGGGCGCGTCGAGGAAGGACGCCTCGACGGCGTTCTTCGCGAGGTCGGCCAGTCCGCGCTCGTCCAGGTCGAGGAGGCGGGCGGCGACGCCGTACTCGCTGTTCAGGTCGGTGCCGAACATGGGCGGGTCGTCGGAGTTGATCGTCACCAGGACGCCCGCCGCCACGAAGTCCCGCAGCGGGTGCTCGTCCAGCGTGCGGACCGCGCGGGTCGCGATGTTGGACGTCGGGCAGACCTCCAGCGCGATGCGGTGCTCGGCGAGGTGGGCGAGGAGCTTCTCGTCCCGCGCGGAACTGGTGCCGTGCCCGATGCGCTCGGCGCGCAGATGCGTCAGGGCGTCCCACACCGTCTCCGGGCCGGTCGTCTCGCCGGCGTGCGGCACCGACCGCAGCCCGGCGGCGATGGCCCGGTCGAAGTACGGCTTGAACTGCGGGCGCGGTACGCCGATCTCGGGTCCGCCCAGGCCGAAGGAGACCAGGCCCTCGGGGCGCAGCCGGTCGTCGGTGGCGAGTCTCGTCGTCTCTTCGGCCGCCTCCAGGCCCGCCTCACCGGGGATGTCGAAGCACCAGCGCAGCACCGTGCCGAAGTCCGCCTCGGCCGCCTTGCGGGCGTCCTCGATCGCGTCCATGAACGCGCGCTCGTCGATGCCGCGCCGGGTGGACGAGAAGGGGGTGAGGGTCAGCTCGGCGTACCGCACCTGCTGGCGGGCCAGATCGCGGGCCACCTCGTAGGTCAGCAGCCGGACGTCCTCCGCGGTGCGGATCAGGTCCACGACCGACAGATACACGTCGATGAAGTGCGCGAAGTCCGTGAACGTGAAGTAGTCGGCCAGCGCCTCGGGGTCGGTGGGCACCTTGGAGTCGGGGTGGCGGGCGGCGAGTTCGGAGACGATCCGCGGGGAGGCCGATCCGACGTGATGGACATGCAGTTCGGCCTTGGGCAGGCCGGCGATGAAGGCGTTCAGGGTCAAGGGGTCCTCCCCGGGACGGCACCCCGGGCCACACGGGCCGACGGAGGTGCGGGTGATCGGCTGATCGATGAGACGGGATCATCGTAGGCGGAGGAGGCGGGAACGGGCGGGGGTATTGCTGGCGGGGCGGGAAGGGGCGGGGGTACTGCGGGCGGGCCCAGCGGTTCGGGTTGGCCCTGGCGGGTTCGGGGCGGTCCTGGCGATTCGGGGTTGGCCTCGCAGGTTCAGGGTTGTCCCTGGTGGGTTCCAGGCTGTCCCTGGTGGGTTCGGGCCGGGCCCGTGGTCGGTTCGGGCCGGTGCTGTGCCGGTTCCGGGTTGCTCCTGGCGGGTTCGGGGCGGTGCTCGGCTGATTCGGGGTTGGGCCTCGCAGGTTCGGGGTTGTCCCTGGTGGGTTCCGGGCTGTCCGTGGTGGGTTCGGGCCGGTCCTGCGTCGGTTCTGGTCGGGCCCGTGGTCGGTTCGGGCCGGTCCTGTGGCGGGGTCGGGCCGGTGCTGTGCCGGTTCCGGGTTGCTCCTGGCGGGTTCGGGGCGGTGCACGGCTGATTCGGGGCGGTCCTGCGCCGGTCGGGGGCCGCCTGGTCCCGTCCGGTTCCAGGCGGCCCCCGCCGCTCTGGAGGCTTCCTTCGCCGGCCGGGTCCTTTTGCCGCTCCGGGGTGGCCCTCCGCCGGTCCGGGCCAGGGCCTTAGCATTGCGGAACGCATGACTGAGGGGGTCCCGCGCATGTCCGACGACGCACCCACCGATTCTGCCCCGCACCCATGGGCCGCGCCCGGCTCCGTGCCCGATGGGACGGAAGGGCCGCAGTACGCCGCCCAGGTGCCGCTGGAGAAGCGGGACGCGTCCGGCGCACCGGCCGCGCGTGACGAACCGGACGCACGGGATGTCGCACGGGCCCCCGACGTCTGGCCCGCCCCCGCCTCCGTCCCGGCGCACGACCCCGGAGTCACCATCGCCTCCAGCGAGGTGCCCACCCCGCAGGACCAGGCGCCGTCGTCCGTGCATGCCCAGCAGACGGTGACCTCCCTGCCCAGCGTGGCCCCGACGCCCACCGTCGGTACCCCGCGGGCCGACGTCCCGTTCGCGTCCTTCCCCCCGCCGCACCCCGCCACCGCGTCCAC
>NZ_JARGEF010000396.1:0-4448 GCF_033794725.1 Streptomyces sp. ID05-39B
GTGAGCGCGCGCTCACCGCGGGCAACCAACAGACCCATCGCGCGCTCACCGCGGGCGGCGGGGTGGCGGAGCAGAAGGCGCAGAGGTCGCCGATGACGTCGATGCCGCACCAGTGGCAGACGGTCTGGCGGACCGAGGTGACGAGTTGGTAGAGGACGGAGAGGTCGGGCAG
This sequence comes from Streptomyces sp. ID05-39B, assembly GCF_033794725.1. NCBI lineage: Bacteria > Bacillati > Actinomycetota > Actinomycetes > Kitasatosporales > Streptomycetaceae > Streptomyces > Streptomyces sp. ID05-39B. The sequence continues at coordinate 173 of NZ_JARGEF010000396.1, forward strand.
GTAGGCGCAGAACTCGATCAGCTTGTCGGTGCCCCACCAGGCGGCTGACTCGGCGGGCGCCTCCGTCTCGCGCAGGCCCTGGGTCCGCCAGGCGGGCGCGAGGGTGCCGGTGACCCAGTCGGACTGGAGGCGGCCCCGCCCGACCAGCATCCAGGTGCCGAACTCGGGTCCGTCCAGGAGTGTGTCCGGCCCGATCTTCACCAACTGGGGTTGCGGGTGGGCCAGTACGGCGAACTGGCTGCCGGGCATCCAGGACCGGGCATGCGAGGTCAGGCCGACGGGGACGCGGTCGAGACGGGCCACGGAGGCGAGGAGCGCGCCGGCGTGGATGTAGTGGGTGAGCAGCCGGCCGGCCGAGGCGAGGACGCCGGGGCTGAGGTCGCAGGAGGCGAGCTGGCGCAACTGGCGTGCCAGGACGGCGAGTCCGAGCGGCGGCAGTTCGGGCCGCAGCAGTGCGATGCGGTCGCTCTCCAGGAGGGAGCGGACGGTGTGCAGGCGCTGTTCGACGGCGGCGGGGACGGCCCGTGAGTACAGGACCACGAGGTGCCCGTGCTGGTCGAGAAGGGTCTGGACGTCGGCGACGGCCTCGTCGAGGGGCCGGCGGTCGAGGCCGTCGAGCACGGCGGCGGGCACGGTGCGTTCGTCCTGCGGCGGCAGGGCCAGATCGGCACCGGTCACGGCAATGGCAGTTGGCACGCGCAGCTCCCCGATTCCCGCGGTCCGGCCCACCGGGGGTTACTCCGGTGCTCCGAGGTGACTTCGTTGCGTGACTACCTCAGCACTGTATCCACGCCCCTGTGGCCGGAGAACAGCTTTCCGTGGCCACCTCTCGACGGATCTTCACGCAAGTACCGCCAAACCGGGGCAGGTTGCCCTCACGAGTCCTCCACCGGCGGACCTCTTGACAACCGAATTGGTCTGGACCAACTTGTTGTCATGTCCCCACTTAAAAGATCGGCGCGGCTCTGGTCGGGAGCCGTCACCGCCGCGCTCGCCCTCACCCTCGCGGGCACGGGCCAGGCGTCCGCCGCGGACGTCAACAACGCCAGGAACGCCGGCTTCGAGTCCGGCCTCGGCAACTGGACCTGTTCCGCGGGCAGCGGCACCACCGTCTCCTCCCCCGTACACAGCGGCACGGCCGCACTGAAGGCGACCCCGGCGGGGCAGGACAACGCCCGCTGCACCCAGACGGTCGCCGTGAAGCCCAACTCCACCTACACGCTGAGCGCCTGGGTCCAGGGCGGCTACACCTACCTCGGCGCGACCGGCACCGGCACCACCGACGTCTCCACCTGGACCCCGGACTCCGCCGCCTGGAAGCAGCTGTCGACGACGTTCTCCACCGGCGCGTCGACCACGTCCGTCACTGTCCACCTGCACGGCTGGTACGGCCAGGCCTCCTACCTCGCCGACGACATCTCGGTCCACGGCCCCGACGGCGGCGGAGGCACCGACCCCGCCCCGACGGTCCCGTCCGCCCCGGCCGGCCTCACGGTCTCCACCACGACCTCCTCCTCCGTGTCCCTGGCCTGGAACGCGGTGTCCGGCGCGACCGGGTACAGCGTCTACCGCGACGGTACGAAGGTGACGGCGGTGACCGGCACCTCGGCGACCGTGACCGGGCTCGCGGCGGCCACCTCGTACTCCTTCCAGGTCACCGCGACGAACGCGGCCGGTGAGTCCGTGAAGTCGGCGGCGGTGCCAGGCCGTACTGCCGCGACCGGCGGAGGCGGCGGCACGCTGCCCAAGCACGCCGTGACCGGCTACTGGCAGAACTTCAACAACGGCGCGACGGTCCAGCGGATCTCCGACGTCCCCGCCCAGTACGACATCATCGCCGTCGCCTTCGCCGACGCCACGACGACCCCCGGCGCGGTCACCTTCACCCTCGACTCGGCCGGCCTCAACGGCTACACGGCCGACCAGTTCAAGGCGGACATCAAGGCCAAGCAGGCCGCGGGCAGGAAGGTCATCATCTCCGTGGGCGGCGAACGCGGCACGGTGAGCGTCAACGACGCCACCTCCGCGGCCAACTTCGCCAGCTCCCTCCACACCCTGATGCAGACGTACGGCTTCGACGGCGTCGACATCGACCTGGAGAACGGCCTCAACGCGACGTACATGACAGAGGCGTTGCGCTCACTGTCGGCAAAGGCCGGTCCGTCCCTCATCCTCACCATGGCCCCGCAGACCATCGACATGCAGTCGACGTCCAACTCCTACTTCCAGACGGCCCTCAACGTGAAGGACATCCTCACGGTCGTCAACATGCAGTACTACAACAGCGGTTCCATGCTCGGCTGCGACGGCAAGGTCTACAGTCAGGGCACCGTGGACTTCCTCACCGCCCTGGCCTGCATCCAGCTGGAAGGCGGCCTGTCCCCCTCCCAGGTGGGCCTCGGCCTCCCCGCCTCCACCCGCGGCGCGGACAGCGGCTACGTCTCCCCGACCATCGTCAACAACGCCCTCGACTGCCTCACCAAGGGCACCGCCTGCGGCACCTTCAAACCGTCCCGCACCTACCCCGACCTGCGCGGCGCCATGACCTGGTCGACCAACTGGGACGCGACGGCGGGCAACGCGTGGTCCAACGCGGTGGGGCCGCATGTACACGGGCTGCCGTAACCCGGAGGGGGGAACGACGGCACGGAGCCCGGAGGACGGCTCGTCCTGAGGACAGTCACTCCAGACGTCCGTCCGTTTTCTGCAAGTTGCCGACTGCAGCGCCGAATCGCCGCCGGGCGGGCGCCCGTTGCGGTCGGCAACATGCCGAATCTTCGAAGCTCTCACCAGACCAGATAGAGCAATTCCTATCGGAGGCATACCGACGTGGATGACGGATACGCCGGTGGACAGCTGCAGATCTACTCGGTCGAGGAGAGCGGGGCCGATAGTGCCGTGTGTGCCGTCCGTTGCATAGATGGCACGGTATACAGCGGCCAGCCATGCAGAATCGACACAGGCGCCGACACCGCCTCCCGAGAAACACCACCTTTGACTTTGAACTGGATTAACATTTACGGCAAACTCGCCGATGCAATCAAGCCGCCATACAGCGCCATGGTTCATTTCACAGGGGAAAGCGTCAACGCTTTGCACAGAGGAGTTACCCTCACCTCCATGCCAGGCAATCAAGCCGGACCATCCTGGCCAATCCCGCTTCATGACCAAGAGCTGGTAAGCGCCATACCCTCTTCGGGGTACCCGCTTCAGAAAGTAAGTCGGTACCTGCTCGCCGGACATCCCGTCCTCGATGTGACCGAGCTGACGAAGGATACGATCGGTGGCTCCTTTCGTGTAGCGGGAGGATCATCGGTGCTGACCGATGGCTCTTTCATCTGGCGACTGGATCTGGCTTCCTACGTGCAGCACTACTCAATTGACCTACCTCAGGGATTTCTGACATTCATCGAAAACCACGAATACGAAGTGCCCTCCGTGGAGCGGAAGCAACTGCTGGAGATCTCATTTATAGTCAGTCGCACATTGAGGTTTCATTCAGATCCTGGAGCAGGGCCAAGATCTAGCCGTGCCGATTAGCGAAAAATCTAAGCTACCTCTTCGACAGCTCCGGATACCGAGGGCCTAAATCGAGAACCCCGGAAACCGTAGGCGCACTGATCGCCAACGGCGAGGTGCTGCCGTCCGTTCACGGCGGAGTCACCCCCGCACTCAGCGGTGTTGTCAGACGGTCGGTCAATCTCAACTGGCGCGGGCCCACCGTGACCCTACGCATCCAGGACATCGCCAACCAGCTCTAGGAGACGACCATGCGCGACATCACCTGGGAAGACCCGTTCTGCGCCGAGGGATCGGCCTGCTTCCGACTCGGTACCGACCCCGAAGGCAACGCCTACATCGCCATAGCCGGGGCCGAGGACGTCTACCTCACCGACTCCCGTGACGCGCTCCGGACCATGATCCTCGACATCAAGGCGGGCAAGGCCGACCACCTGCTCTGAGTCAGCCCATCGGGCGGTAGTGGCCGAGGACCCAGGCCAGCTGGGCGAACCAGCCGCGCAGCAGTTCCCGTGGCTTGGCGTTCACCACGGCTTCGTAGACGCGGCCGTCCACGTGGACCACGGCGACCATGAGGGCCTTGCCGTTCGGGCTTGCCTTGTAGTGGACGCTGCGGATCTCGGGCCAGGGGAAGTCGACGACGATGTCGTACATGTCGAAGGCCACGCCCGACGCGTCGACGACGACCGAGCTGTGCTTGTCCACGGCGAGGAAGTCCGGGGCGTCCGGTACCGAGGGGGCGTACTGCGGTGGGGGC
>NZ_JARGEF010000397.1:0-4344 GCF_033794725.1 Streptomyces sp. ID05-39B
CGCATCCCGTCCCCCCGCTCCACCGGCGGACCCCGCTCCGCCGACGACGTCCGCCGCCAGATCAAGGGCTTCACCTCCACCGGCGCGGTCGCCCCGGGCGAGGCCGTCGACTTCCACATCACGGTCGACCCGCCCCAGGAATTCAGCGTCGACATCTACCGCATCGGCCACTACGACGGCGACGGCGCGGCCAAGATCACCACCAGCCCCCGTCTCTCCGGCATAGTCCAGCCCCCGCCCCTGACCGCCGACCGCACGGTCTCCTGCCACCACTGGTGGCTCTCCTGGCGCCTCCAGGTCCCCTCGTACTGGAACGTCGGGGCGTACGTCGCCGTCCTCACCACCGCCGACGGCTACCGCTCCCACGTCCCGTTCACCGTCCGGGACAACCGCCCAGCCGACTTCCTCGTGCTGCTCCCCGACATCACCTGGCAGGCCTACAACCTCTACCCGGAGGACGGCCGCACCGGCGCCAGCCTCTACCACGCCTGGGACGAGAACGGCCGCCTCCTCGGCGAGGCCGACGCCGCGACGACCGTCTCTTTCGACCGGCCGTACGCGGGCGCGGGCCTCCCCCTGCACGTCGGCCACGCCTACGACTTCATCCGCTGGGCCGAGCGCTACGGATACGACCTCGCCTACGCCGACGCCGGTGATCTGCACGCCGGTCACGTCCAGCCCACCCGCTACCGCGGCCTGGTCTTCCCCGGCCACGACGAGTACTGGTCGACGGCCATGCGCCGCACCGTGGAACTCGCCCGCGACAGCGGTACCTCGCTCGTCTTCCTCTCCGCAAACACCCTGTACTGGCAGGTGGAGCTGGGCCCTTCCCCGTCCGGCGTGCCCGGCCGCCTGCTGACCTGCCGCAAGCGCAAGGGCCCCGGCCGGCCCGCCCTCTGGCGCGAGATCGACCGCGCCGAACAGCAACTGCTGGGCATCCAGTACGCGGGCCGCGTTCCCGAACCCCAGCCGCTGATCGTGCGCAACGCCGGTCACTGGCTGTGGGAGGCGACCGGCGCGCACGAGGGCGACGGCATCGACGGCCTGGTCGCGGGCGAGGCCGACCGCTACTTCCCGCGCACCCCGCTGCCGCCCCACGAGGAGCGCACCCTCCTCGCCCACTCCCCGTACACCGACAGCCGGGGCGCCCGGCGCCACCAGGAGACCTCCCTCTACCGCGCCCCCTCCGGCGCTCTGGTCTTCGCCTCCGGCACCTTTGCCTGGTCCCCGGCGCTGGACCGCCCGGGCCATGTGGACCCCCGTGTCCAGCGCGCGACGGCGAACCTCCTGGACCGCATATGCAAGCGCGACTGACACCGCACGGCACCCTCCGCGACCACGCCCCGACCCCCGCTGTCCCCGGCCAATCCCGATGTACGGGACAATCAAGCCACTAGGACAGAACCACGGGGAGGAACCGTGTCCGGATTCGTAGAAAAGCCCGAGCCCCTGGAGGTGCCGGGCCTGGTGCATCTGCACACCGGCAAGGTGCGCGAGCTGTACCAGAACGAGGCCGGCGACCTCGTGATGGTCGCCAGCGACCGCATCTCCGCCTTCGACTGGGTCCTGCCCACCGAGATCCCCGGCAAGGGCCGCGTCCTGACGCAGCTCTCCCTGTGGTGGTTCGACCAGCTCGCCGACCTGGTCCCGCACCACGTCCTGAGCACCGAGCTGCCCGCGGGTGCGCCCGCCGACTGGGCCGGCCGCACCCTGGTCTGCAAGTCGCTCCGGATGGTCCCCGTCGAGTGCGTGGCCCGCGGTTATCTCACCGGCTCCGGCCTGGCCGAGTACAAGGAGTCCCGCACGGTCTGCGGCCTGGCCCTCCCCGAAGGCCTGGTCGACGGCTCCGAGCTGCCCGCCCCGATCTTCACCCCGGCCACCAAGGCCGCGGTCGGCGACCACGACGAGAACGTCTCCTACGAGGAGGTGGCCCGCCAGACCGGCGCCGACACCGCCGCCCGGCTCCGCCAGGCGACCCTCGCCGTCTACAGCCGGGCCCGGGACATCGCCCGCGACCGGGGCATCATCCTCGCGGACACCAAGTTCGAGTTCGGCTTCGAGGGCGAGACACTCGTCATCGCCGACGAGGTCCTCACCCCGGACTCCTCCCGCTTCTGGCCGGCCGACACCTGGCAGCCGGGCCGCGCGCAGCCCTCGTACGACAAGCAGTTCGTGCGGGACTGGCTGACCTCGGAGGCGTCCGGCTGGGACCGCGCGAGCGAGCAGCCGCCGCCGGAGCTGCCGCAGGAGGTCGTCGACGCGACCCGCGCCAAGTACATCGAGGCCTACGAGCGGCTGACGGGCACGAGCTGGTCGTAGCCCGCAGGCACGAAAAAAGCCCCCCGGCCGAAACCGGGGGGCTTGTTTCCTGAGCGGACGACGAGGCTCGAACTCGCGACCTCAACCTTGGCAAGGTTGCGCTCTACCAACTGAGCTACGTCCGCAGTGCGCCGTGGCGCGAGAGCAACTATACCCAACCCCGCTCACGTGCGAGACGTACCGCCGCGTGACGGTTCTCGGCCCCCAGTTTGGAAACGGCTGACGAAAGATAGTTGCGCACCGTTCCCGGCGACAGCGCGGCCCGCTCCGCGATCTCCGTCACGGGCGCCCCGTCGGCGGCGAGTTCGAGCACCTCGGCCTCGCGCGAGGTCAGCGGCGAGTCTCCGGCGGCGATCGCGTCGGCGGCCAACTCCGGGTCGACGTAACGGTTTCCGGCATGCACGGTCCGGATGATCTCCGCGAGTCGCTGAGCGCTCACCGTCTTCGGGACGAACCCGCGCACACCCGCCGCAAGCGCCCGTTTCAGATGGCCGGGGCGGCCGTGGCTGGTGACGATCAACGCCTGACAGCCGGGCAGTTCGGTCCGCAGTGATGTGGCGACCTTCACACCGTCGGCCCCCGGCATCTGGAGATCCAGGACGGCCACGTCCGGCCGATGTGCCCGCGCCATCGCCAGGGCCTCGGGCCCGGTGGCCGCCTCGGCGACGATCACCAGATCCTCCTCCAGGGAGAGCAGAGCGGTCAGCGCACCCCGGATCAGATGTTCGTCGTCGGCGAGCAGCACCCGCACCACGCCGGTCACGCGAGAATCTCGCTCGCCACAGGGTCCTTCACGACCAGCGGCACTTCGGCCACCACCCGGAACAGACCGCCCCCGGCGATGCCCGCCTCCAGCGTCCCGCCCACCTTCCGCAGCCGCTCCGCCAGCCCGGCCAGCCCGGACCCGCCACCGGCCGACCCGGCGCTGTCCGCGCCGCCACCGTCCGCGCCGGCGGCGGCCTTCGCGCCCTCGCCGTCCGCCCCGTCGTTCTCCACCGTCAGCACGACCTTTCCGTCCGTCACCCGCACCCGCACCGCACACCGGCCCGCATTGCCGTGCCGCAGCACGTTCGTGGTCGTCTCCCGCACCACCCAGCCGAGCGCCGACTGCACCTCGGAGGGCAGCCCGCCGACCTCTCCACGCACCTCGCACTCGATCCCGGCGGCAGTCAGGACGCCCTGCGCGCCCAGGAGTTCGACCCCCAGGTCAGCCTCGCGGTAACCGCGTACGACATCGCGTACCTCCCGCTGGGACTCCCGTGCGATCCGCTGGACCTCGATCATCTGCTCGACCGCCTCGGGGCGCCCCCGGCGGGCCAGCTGCACGGCCAGCTCGCTCTTGAGGGCGATCACCGCAAGGTTGCGGCCCATCACGTCGTGCAGGTCCCGGCCGAACCGCAGCCGCTCCTCGGCGACGGCGAGCCGGGCACGGGTCTCGCGGGCCTCGTCGAGCCGGTAGACGGTGTCGAGCAGCCAGACGGAGAACACAGAGGTGGTGGCCATGAACCCGCCGCCGAGCAGCACCGCCGTCACCGAGACCAGAACGGCCGGACCGGGCGCGCCGAGCGACAGCGCCAGGGCTCCGGAGGCCGTCGCGTAACCGGCGACGACGGCGAGCGCCTGCCGCCAGCCGCGGACGCCGAGCGTGGTGACGCACGCGGCGAAGATCAGGACGACGCCGAAGACCCCGCCCGCGGCGGTGTCGACCTCCTTGCCGCCCGGACCGTGCTCCGCGGTCCACAGTGCGACCGCCGCGACCGCCGCGGTGACGAGGGCGAACGCCACCATCAGCCGCACCGGCCGGGGCCGCCTGCCCCGCGTCCAGTCCAGCGCCCGCGAGGCCGTCACCGCGGACAGGATGCAGTGCACGACCGTGATCAACGGCAGCCACAGCACCGGCCCCTGCCACACCCCGCTGCTGAACGGCACCCCCACCGCCGCGAACTCGGCCAGCCCGAAGAAGTGGAACGACCACCGCGTGTACGTCTCGACCTTCGCCGGCGAACTCTTCCGCCGCCACCAGCC
>NZ_JARGEF010000398.1:0-4313 GCF_033794725.1 Streptomyces sp. ID05-39B
TGGCTTGCGGGAGGCGGGCCGTACGTCTTGCGAAAGCCTGACGCAGTCGTGACGCCCTGTCCTCTGTGTCCTACGGGCCGACCCGGTTTGTCTGTGGTCGGCTGGTTGTGGCGGCACGAGCTCCGTGGGTGGCTAGGAGGTCCCGCAGCCGCAGCAACGGTCAGGACGCGCTGTGCTGGGCTGCGGCGCACCCACGACTTCTCCACGGCAGCACCACCAGCAAATCCACCGTGACGGCTACCGTGCCAACCGGCAGAGCAAGCTCGCGCTCACCAATGTCCTCGGCATTGTCACGCCGCCATCGGCCAAGCCTCGGGGCGTCATTGGTATGGCGGTGAGGTGAGGCGCGAAGTTCCTCTACGTGTAGAACGCCGTCTCCGGCACGGTCGGCGGCTTCCGCATCGGCCCGGGCGGCTCCGCTCACCAAAGTCGCCACGGTCACCTGGCCGCCCACCTTCGCCGAATCCGGTATGGAGGGCATCGTCGCGGTGCAGGGAAAGCGGCCACCGCGGTCTGACCCCCGGGACGCCGTGGTCCCGGGCGTCACGCGGGGGAGCGGCCGAGCTGCCAGTGTCCGACGGCGGCGTCGAGGCGGACGAAGGGAATGGCTCGCCCGGCCTCACGGTAGGACGCCTCGCCGCCGTCGACGGGAAGGCCCATGAAGGCGCACAGGCGGCGGGCTGTGCGGGGCCGCCGCTGAGCGTAGCCAGCCATGATATCGGCGCCCTCGTCCGGCGGGAGGAAGCGTGCGGTGACGGCAAAAGGACGGTTCTTGACCTGGATGAGGGTTTTCGGCTGCTCCCGCAGGTTCTGATACCAGTCGGCCCTCTGTCCGAAACCGGAGGCGACGGTCCAACTCGCGCCGACCGGGTCATGGGACACCACTTCCAGGACCACCCGGCGGTCGAGGCCGCTGACGCGGCCGGTGTGGTGCAGCAGGAGCAACCGCCTCCCGAAGAGAGGTCCCAGCCCTGCGCGGAAGAGAAGGATCGGCAACCGCATCGCCAGGCGCCGCCATCCCGTGGGCAGTTGGGGACGCCGGGGTGGGCTGTCTCTGTGCGTCATGGTTGCCTTCCATGGTCGGGATTGTCGGCTCTCGGCCTCGATTGGGTAAAGGAGGGGGATCGAGAGTCACCTCACGGCAGCAACCTTTGCATAGTCTAAAGGTGGAGGAGGGGCGCCTGCGGAGACAAGGGGCGGCGCTCGAGCGCCTCGAGACCGCTGGAGTAGGTCATGACCGAGAACAAACCGCCGTCGAGCTGGACTGTGCTGTCCTGGATGCCGGCTGTGGTGATGGCGATCGTCGCGGTCATGGACGTCGTGGCTGGGCCGGGGGTCGGCTTCCTCCCACTGGTTTCGCTCGGGCCTGCCTTTTCCGGGCTGGTCGGCGGGTGGCGTCGTACGGCGGTGTTCGGGCTTGTGGCGCTGGTCCTGTGTGTGGGACTCGGCTTGTACGACGGGCTGTTCGAGGAGCGTCGGGGTTTCACCGCGCTGGCGGCGGTGGCGGGCGTGACCGGCGTGGGCATCGCGGCGGCCGTGATGCGTGGCCGTCGGGAAGTTGAGCTGGCCAGTGTGCGGTCGATCGCGGAGGTCGCCCAGCGGGTGCTGCTGCGGCCGGTGCCGTTGACCGCGGGGCCGCTGCAGGCGGCGGTGTCGTACACCTCAGCTGTCGCGGAGGCGCGCATCGGCGGCGATCTGTACGAGGTGGTGGCCTCTCCGCACGGGATTCGGGTGATCGTGGGGGATGTGCAGGGCAAAGGGCTGGCGGCGGTGGAGACGGCGGCCGTCGTTCTGGGCGCCTTTCGGGAGGCGGCGCACGATGAGGCGGATCTGGTGGGGCTCGGTGAGCGGCTGGAGCGCAGTGTGGCCCGGGAGCTGGAGGGGGAGAAGTTCGTCACCGCGATCCTCGCCGAGATCGGCGCGGGCCACGAGGCTGTCTTCCTCAACTACGGTCATCCGGCGCCGATGGTCGTACGCCGGGACGGTTCCGTCGATTTCCCGCAGCCGCTCGCCTTCGCCCTCCCGCTGGGTCTGGGCGCGCATGAGGGGGAGGGACCGAAGCCCTATCGGGCGGACTTCGCCCCGGGTGAGCAGCTGCTGCTGTACACCGACGGCGTGACCGAGGCCCGGGACGAGGACGGCCGCTTCTACCCCATGGAACAGCGTGCGCACTTGTTGAAGGATCCTGATGCGCACAGGGCCTTGGAGTCGCTGCGCGCGGATCTTGCCCAGCATGCGGGTGGGCCGCCTCACGACGACGCCGCAATGCTCCTGTTGCGGTATCACGGTCATGGGGAGGGAAAATCGTTCCCTTCGGGTGGGTGAGCAGGGACTTCGGGGCGGTAGAAAGGGCGTATGGCGGAGCATGAAACTCCTTCGGGGGCGCAGGATGATGTTGACGCGGTGACGCGTGCGGTGCTGACCGCGTCGAGGGTTTTGGTGGCGGTCTCCGCCCGTTCTCTAGCCGAGGTCGAGGAGCGGGTGACGCTGCCGCAGTTCCGGATGCTGGTGGTGTTGTCCACGCGTGGTGCCACGAAGCTGGTCGCGCTTGCCGATCTGCTGCAGGTGGCGCCGTCCACCGCGATGCGGATGGTCGACCGGCTGATCGCGGCCGGGCTGGCCGACCGGCAGCACAATCCACGCAATCGCCGCGAAACCCTGTTGCAGCTCACGGAGGAGGGGCGTCGTACGGTCGAGGACGTCACCGCCCGGCGCCGCGCCGAGATCGCCGTGATTGTTGAACGGCTCGGGCCGAAGCAGCGGCTGGCGCTCATCGAGGCACTCACCGCCTTCAACGAGGCCGGGGCGGAGCCCCTGGCGCCCGCGCTGGACGATGCGGAGCCGCACCCGCTGGGCTGGGCGGTAGAAGTTCCAGTGGCGCGCGACGCCTGATCTGCTGATCGGCATCTGCTCGGCCAGGTGCAGCCGACGGATCTCTGCCCAGTCCTCCACGAGGATCACCTTCCCTCCTGACCTTGATCACCAAGGTCAGAGTCAGACGAAGATCACCAAGTGGGTCACTTTTGATCCGCCGTCAGAGGGTCAGCGTTCGGCCGTCGTCGAGACTGCCCGAGCAAGTCGAAGAGATGGGTTGGGAGCGGGCAGCCCGTCGGCACGTGCCCCACCCGGTGCAGCGATCACGCTCAGGTCTTCCAGCGCCGCGCATCGCTGGCCGGCGGTCCGAGCTGGCTGTCCCCGCACCGTGCCAACGGCATCCAGGTATCGGACGACGCGGACGACGCCAGCAGCGGAGGGCGAGCCTGTGCTGTCGGTGCGGACCTCGAGCATTCCGGCTGCACGAGGCGTTTGGCGGACCGTCCCTGGCTTGTCACAGTTTCAGGAACAGGACCAGTGCCATGAAGGCGGTGAACGCGATTCCCAGGGCCGGGATGAGGGCTGGGTGGGTCACGGCGATCAGTCCGGCGAGTGTCGTGCCCCCATGATGGTGAGAGCTGTGGAGTGGCGGTTCACGTTGTGGGTCGTTGGACATGAGTTGGTCCTAATGCGTGGACGGTTTGCGGGCCGAAAAAGTCCTCCCGTCCCTGACAGGGCCGGGGCCGGTCGTGACGGTGTGGGAGTGGCGGGTTAGCGGTGCAAGTGCCCTCCGCACGGGCTCGCCGAGGTGTCGAAGCATGGGCACGAAGAGCCGGTCAGGGCTCTTGAGGCTTTGCTGAAGGTCAGAGTGTGGGGCACCGAGCTCTGTCCGGTCCGGCTGGCAGGTGACGAGCGGTGGTGGACCGGCTGGAAAGTGTGGGTGGGCGCCGTCGTGTGCAAGGAGGGCGCCTGGGGCGGGCGGTACGGTGCCGCGTGGATGTGTGGCTGTGCAGGGCAAGTCAGCCACGGTCGGGGTTCCAGGCAAAGGACGGCGAACGACAGCGAACGTGCTGGTGGGCGGCCTGACCCGGTCGCTGCGTTGGCTGTGTGGTTACGGCAGCTGCATCGCGAGGCGGGTAAGTCCAGTTATGCGCAGCTCGTGCGGCGCAGCCGGCGCCGCTACCCGCAGGCCACGGTGCGCGAGGGCACGATCTCGGAGATGTTCAACAGCAAACGCTTGCCACGCTGGGAGACGGTCGAGCCGGTTGCCTGGGCGCTGGGCGCTGGGCGGAGAGGCGGCGGTGGCGGCCTGCCTGCAGCGCTGGATGGAGGCCGATGCCGCTCTGACGACCGCCGCCTCGGCCACTGCCGGTCCGGCGGACCCGTCTGCCGTGCCAGTGCCGGAACCGATCCAACCCCCGCCCGCCGGCCCTGCTGAGTCGGTCGGTAGAACAGACTCACTGGACTGGCTGCGTCGCCACTGGCCGGCGGCCGCCGGC
>NZ_JARGEF010000399.1:0-4294 GCF_033794725.1 Streptomyces sp. ID05-39B
TCCCCTCGGCCCCGCCCGCAGCCGCACCCGTGCCCACGGTCGACGGCGGCCCAGAGCGCCACGATCCCGCGCCCCACGCCCCCGCGGCCCAACGTCCCGCACACAACAGAAGAGAGGCCGACCCCTCATGATGCTGCGCTATGCCTTCAAGACCGTCCGCGCACGCAAGGCCGGCTTTCTCGGAGCCTTCCTCGCCCTGATGTGCGCGGCCGCCCTGATCACCGCATGCGGCACCCTCCTGGAGACGGGACTGCGCGGCACCATCCGGACCGAGCGTTATGCCGCGACCCCGGTCGTGGTCTCGGCCGACCAGAACGTCCACCAGACCACCGTCAAGCACAAGAAGGGCAAGACGAAGGTCAAGCACAAGGCCAAGCCCATCGCCGAGCGCGCCTGGCTCCCGGCCGATCTCGGGTCCACCCTCGCGGCCACCCCGGGTGTCGCCCGCGTGGTCCCCGAACTCACCTTCCTCGCCGAGCCGTTGGTCTCAGGCGGAGCTGCCGCCGGCCGGCCCTCCCACGGCCACGCCTGGGAGTCCGCCGTCCTCACGCCGTACCGGCTCACCGAAGGAACCGCGCCGCGGGCCGTCACCGATGTCGTCGTCGACCGGGCCCTCGCCGAGCGTGCCGGCCTCGCACCCGGCGACCGCCTCACCGTCCAGTCGACGCAGGCCCCGCACACCTACCGTGTCACCGGAATCGCCGTACCCGACACGGACGTACGCCACCAGACGTCCCTCTTCTTCTCCACCGCGGAGGCCCGACGTCTCGCCGCCCACCCGGGCCAGGTCACCGCGTTCGGCCTGATCCCGGAAGCGGGCACGGACCCGGGGCGGCTCAGGCAGGACGTGGCCGAGGCGCTGCGCGGCACCGGTGCACAGGTCAGTATCGGGGACGCCCGCGGGCCGGTCGAGTTCCTGGACGCCGCCGCGGCCCGCGTCAAACTCGTCAGCATGGGCGGCGCGATGGGCGGAACCTCGCTGCTCGTGGCCGTACTCGTGGTCGTCGGCACCTTTGCGCTCTCGGTTCAGCAGCGCCACCGCGAACTGGCCCTGCTGCGTGCTGTCGCCGCCACCTCCGGGCAGATCCGCACGCTCCTCGGCAGGGAGGCTCTGATCGTCGGAGCGGCCGCGGGAACCGTCGGGGCGCTCTTGGGGATCCCGCTGGGCGGCCGGCTGCACGACAGGTTCGTCGCCCTGGGCGCGGTGCCCGCCACGCTGGAGCACACCGTCGGCTTCGTCCCGCCGCTGGCCGCCGTCGTCGCGACCCTGCTCGGCGCCTGGGCCGCCGCACGCATCGCCTCCCGCCGGGTCGCGCGGATCCACCCGGCCGAGGCCCTGTCCGAGGCCCGTGTCGAGCGCACCCGGCCCGCTTGGGGCCGTCTCCTCGCCGGTCTGCTCCTGCTCGCGGGCGGCGCGGTCCTGGTGGCACTGCTGAGCGTCCTGCGCACCGAGCCCGCCTCGACTCCCGTGACCTTCCTGGCCGTCGTCGTCCTGTCCACCTCCGTCGCCCTCCTCGGTCCGCTGCTGGTCAGGGCTGCCGCGCTGCTTCTTGCGGCACTGCTGCGCCTGACCGGTCCCGGCGGCCGGCTCGCCACGGCCAACCTCCGCGGCAACGCCGTACGCATGGCCTCCGTCGTCACCCCCCTCACGCTCCTCATCGGCATGACCTGCACGGTGCTGTTCGTCCAGCCCACCCTCGGCGACGCCGCCCGCGCCCAGGCCCGCGAGGGTGTGCGCGCCGACTGGGTCGTCGACTCTCCCGGCCCTGGCGTACCCGCCGAGGCGGCACGGCAGTTGCGCACCGGACGGGACGTCGTCACGGAGGTCGTCAGGACGACCGTCCGGGTCGGTCTCGACAAGTACGCGGCCCAAGGCGTCACTCCGGCGGGCCTCACCCGCACCTGGGACCCGGACGTCACCGCCGGATCTCTGGACCGGTTCTCCGAGCGCACGGTGGCCGTCAGTGAACTGGCCGCGGACCACCTCGGCCTGACGCCCGGCAGCACCCTGAAGCTCACGCTCGGCGACGGCACGCCCGCCACACTCACCGTCGCCGCCGTCTACGCCAAGGGTCTCGGCTTCGGAGACCTCACCCTCGCCCACGACCTCGTCGCCCGCCACGTCGACAACCCGCTCGCCTCCTCTGTCCTCGTCAGCACGCACCGTACACAGACACAACTCGCGACTACTCTCCGTGAGTTCCCGGGCGTCGAGATTCTTTCCCCGGCCGCCGCGGACGCCCTCCAGGCCGAGCGGCAGCAGGCGAACGCGGAGATCAACTTCCTCGCCATGGCGCTCGTCCTGGCCTTCACGGCCATCGCCGTCGTCAACACCCTTGCCATGGCCGTCTCCCAACGGGTGCGGGAGTTCGCGCTGCTGCGGCTGGCGGGGGCGACCCGCCGTCAGGTACTGGGGATGCTGCGCACCGAGACCGTGTCGGTGCTCCTCATCGCGACGGCCCTCGGCAGCGCAGTCGCCCTGGCCGTCCTCACCGCCTTCAGCATCGGCATGACGGGACGCGCGGCGCCGGCGGTCACCCCGCTGACGTACGTCACGGTGGTCGCGGGAGCCGGACTGCTGGCGCTCGTCGCGACGGCGCTGCCGGGCCGGGTGGCGCTGCGGGTCCGGGCGGTGACGGTGGCGACGGCCCAGGAGTGAGGCCTCCCGGCAGGACAGCCAGGTGAGATCCACTCCGGGGAGCGCGGCGGCTCCGCCATGTCCGTGCCCGAAGGACGCTCCTCGCCTGGTGCCTGCCCATTGTGCTGAGCCCACGCGCGCGTGGGCTCAGTGCCTGCCCCCAGGCAGCCGGCACAGAATCCGGCTCTAGTACGTCACCGGCAGTCCCGCCGACCGCCAAGCCTGGAACCCGCCGACCAGGTCGGTGGCACGGTGCAGCCCCAGCCGGTGCAGGGACGCTGCCGCCAGGCTCGACGCGTAGCCCTCGTTGCAGATCACGACAATTCTCAGATCGTGGCCGGTGGCCTCAGGGGCGCGGTGGCTGCCCCAGGGGTCGAGGCGCCACTCCAGTTCGTTGCGCTCGACGACCAGAGCGCCGGGGATCAGCCCGTCCCGCTCGCGCAGGGCCGCGTACCGGATGTCCACGAGAAGCGCCTCGCCTGCGCGGGCGGCCTCGTACGCTTCCCGTGCCTCCACGCGCGCGTACCCGGCCCGAACCCGCTCCAGCAGCTCGTCTATGCCCACGGGCCCCTCGCCCTTCACCGCGTCACCGCTCACCGCGTCACCGCTCACCGCGTCACCGCTCACCGCGTCACTGCTCACCACCTCGCCCCTCGATGTCTCGCGGCTGCTCACTGCCAGTCCTCCGGGCGCTCGACCTGCTCCAGGCGCAGCACCTGGCCGGTCCGGCTGTACCGGCGGATTCTCGGCAGGGGTGGGTAGTAGGCGTGCACGGAGATCGCGAGCTCCTCGCGGGACTCGTTGAGGACCTCGTGGACGTGGTGCTGTCCGAAGGCGCGTCCCTTGCCGGCCGACAGGCGGCGTTCCCGGTCGACGTCTTCCGACAGCTCCAGGGTCTTCCAGCCGTCCGAGGGCAGCCGCGCGGCGAGGGAGTTCTCCTTCAGCTCGCCCCGGGCGGTGAGGAAGGCGCCCACCGAGTCGGCGTGGTCGTGCCAGCCGGTGCCGGTGCCGGGCGGCCAGCCGATCAGCCAGGCCTCGCTGCCGCCGGGTCCCTCCAGACGCACCCAGGTGCGGCCTTCCGGGTCGAGGGGGAGCGAGGCGATCAGCGCGCTGTCGACGGCCGTACGCCGTACGAAGTCGAGGAGATCCGCCTGGGTGGGCGTCGCCACGGGGGCGGACACGGAGGGAGACGCGGAGAGGGATGCGTATGAGGGAGGGGAGACAGACACGGGTACCGTCCTGGGGCGTTCGCGGGAGCGCGCGGATGCGCGAAAGCGCGTCGGCGGCGCGCGCCGGTGGGAGAGGGATGCGAATTCAGCAGGACGGACGACACACGCAGCCCGCATAGCGGACGAGGTCCATATGGACCCTCCGCCACAGGCGCACACAGGTGTCGGTCACGATCCGGAGTAGACCATGCCGGGGTACGCCGGTCAACCGACTGTCACCATGTGGACCGCGGAGTGACGGTGAGTAGGTTCAGCCGATCGTCACACCGGATGCGCACGCGCGCCGAGGGCCCGTCATGCGTCGCCCACCGTCCGCCTACCGAGCGCGCCCACCGCGCACCTCCGGCGACCCCTTCCGCGCCTCCCGATCAAGCACCGAGACCCGAGACCCCGGCCCCCTCACTTGGCCCCAGCCGCAGCTTCCGCC
>NZ_JARGEF010000039.1:0-43968 GCF_033794725.1 Streptomyces sp. ID05-39B
AGCGCCAGGGTCAGGTGTGGTCGCGGTCAGGGGCGGGTGCGTGGGCGGTGTGCTGGCGGGCGGCTTCCTCCAGCCGGGCCCGACGCCACGGATCCACCCGGCCGTCCGGCAGGCCGGTCAGGTCGGTCGGCTCGTAGAAGCCGCTCACCCGGCCGGCGGCCTCCCCCATCACCTCGTTCACCGCGCAGCCCAGGCCCTCCACACGCGCCCGGCGCTCCTGCGACTCCCGGACGGCCTGCTGGTACGGGTTCGGACGGTGGGGGACGCCGTGGCGGCGGCGCAGCCACCGGCCCCACCACCAGTCCCCGACGGCATACACGGCGCAACCGGAGAGGATCAGGGCGACGGCGTGTTCTGAGGACATGGCGGAACTCCGTTCGGCGGGAGCCGGAATGAGGGCGGGGTGCCCGGGGGCGGGCGTAGGGAAGGAGACGGCCCGCGCGGTGGCGGGCCCGTCGGTCAGGCTGCTGCCTGCTGCTGGTCTTGCTGGGTACGGGCAATCCGGCAGGGCTTACACACCGGGACCTTGATCCGGTAGTGGATGGATCGCCCCTTGGCAGTGCCGCAGTGCCCGGTCCAGTCGGGGAACGCGGCTGGGTCGTCGATCGTGTCGTCGTCCCACGCCCCGACCGGAGCCCAGCCGCGGGACACCGCGATCCGCCGGGCGGCGTCGGCTCGATGCTGCGGGACGCCCGCGGACATCGGGTCCACCCGCCACAACGTGTCGTACACGGTGCGCGTCGTCTTCAACGTCCGCACTTCAACCAGGCAGGACACGATCGTCCGAGCGAAGTTGGCCCGGTTCATGTCCATGCGCCGGGCCAACTCCGACTGTGTCCAGCCCGCGTACACCAGCGCCTGAAGACGGCGCCGGGTACCCGTACCGTCAACCGGAAGCCGGTCGCCCAGGTTGTCCAGCGTCGGCTCCACCCCGAGCAGCTTCAGCGCCGTCTCTGGGCGCACCCGCCGCGATGGGCCAAGCCCGCGAGGCCGGTCCCCGTACAGCAGCTTGGACACGCCGCCCGTCGACACACCCGCCAGACGGGCTGCACGCATCCAGCCGATACCGAACTCGCCCAGGGATCGGACGTGCTGGCGGACCGGTTCCGCGTCCACGAACGGCTGCCAGCGCCCGTAGGCGATGGCCCGGCGCCGGTTGTTGTCGTAGTCCCGGGCTTCCTGGCAGCACACCGGGCAGCGGCAGTTCTCCAGGTGGTACTTCGCATTCCCATGCGGGCGGCTAGTGGTCATGCCGCCACCTGCTCGGCGTGGATGACGGCCCGCAGCCGGGACCCGATCCAGGCACCGACCTGCGGGGAGACTGCGTTGCCGAAGCCGTCCACCTGACTCCGGGGGGACCCCCAGACTACGAAGGCGCCCTTGTACCCGGGGAAGTCGACATCGAAGCCGCAGCCGCGACCGATCTCGTACTCCCGCATCATCCGGTAGTAGCAGTCCTCGAGCGGAAGCTCCGACAGCGTGGCCCGCCACAAGGCTGATATCTGTGACGCGGCAACGCCTGGGCCGACCGTCCCGGCGGCCGACAGCAGTCCGGGAATCTGCTCCGAGGTGAACGTCGGCATCGCCTCGGCGTGCACCGCGGGAAGCGTGTGCTTCCGGTAAGGAATGACCCCGGAGGACACCACAGCGAGAGTCTCCGAGGCCACCTGGGTGGGCAGGGGCTCGCCGGCGCTACGCGGTCCGCCCTGGAAGTTGTCCACGGCGAGCGCGACCGATGGCACGACCAGGTCGCCGCTGCCAGCTGACTGAGTCCAGAGCGGCTGG
Source organism: Streptomyces sp. ID05-39B (assembly GCF_033794725.1). Lineage (NCBI taxonomy): Bacteria > Bacillati > Actinomycetota > Actinomycetes > Kitasatosporales > Streptomycetaceae > Streptomyces > Streptomyces sp. ID05-39B. The sequence continues at coordinate 1,786 of NZ_JARGEF010000039.1, forward strand.
GTGACCGGACCCGTCGACAGGACCGCCGTCTCCTGCTGACTGGTCTGTGTCGCCATCGGCTGGAGCAGAAGCCGCTCGGAGCCGTGCACTCCCTTCGCCGGCATGAGGATCGCGGGAAAGTCGGCGAACCGCTGACGGCACCGCCCAATGCGCGCCATCGTCGACGCCACGAACGGTCCGGTGGAGCCGTCCCGCTGCTTGCGGACCGGCCGGTCACCGATACGGGTACCGAGGTCGCTCAGGTCAAGCGCGGCCAGCGACGGTGTCATCGGCGGGACGACCTCGCGGCGGCAGCTCGGGCACCGGTAGTCGTACTGCTTGCCGTAGGCCACCGTCCCGGTCGGCGGGATACCGGTGCGCCACGTCCACACCGCTTCCACGTCCTTGTCGCAGTTGTGGCAGCGCGACACCGGCCTGTGCTCCAAGTCGGGGGCGGGGAGGGACTTGTCCCAGAACGCGATGTAGAGGCGGTCGCGGGACTGCGGCACTCCGAAGAACTGCGAGTTCAGGTACAGCACCTTGTGGTCGTAGTTCAGCAGATCGAACTGATTGAGCCACCACCGGTAGGTGGAGCCGTCCCCGACCTTCGGGCGGTTCGCCAGTGCGGGTCCCCACGAGGTGAGTCCGGTGGTGCACTCAATGAGGATCAGCCGCGGGCGGTGCTGGGCGGCGTAGTGCAGGACACAGTTCGCGGTCGCCCGGTCCCGCTCGGACCGCGTCACCCGCGCCTCGAAGTCAGGGTCCTCCAACTCGAACAGCGTCATGCCCTGCGCGTACGCCTTGACCGTGTTCGCCTGCGAGTGGTTCACGCAACTCACGCCCGCGACGAGGAGGTCGGCTGCCGGGAGGTCCCGGGCGGAGTGGTAGTCCGCCGCCTCGGGGTCGACCAGGTCGGCAATCCAGTGCTCGGCGTCCGGGTGGTTCGCCTCGTGGACCTCCACCTTGTAGCTGTTGTGGTTCGCGGCCATGATCGTGGTGAATCCGGCGTCCTCGATACCGCGGGTCAGTCCCCCGAATCCGGAGAACAGGTCGACCGCGACCAGGTCGTCGTGGCGGAAGCGGCGACGCCGGGTAGCCGGCCGGTGCGTAGCGGTACGCACCTTCTTCTGGGGCGCAAGGGAGGACATCAGGCGTCGCTCCTCTGCTTGGCCAGCTCGGTGATACGGGTCTCCAGCAGGGCATCGAACGTGGTCCACTCGTTGTCCGGCGGCGGCCCCTGTACCCGGTCCTCCGACAGGCCCAGCTTCTTGCCCTCGATCCGGATCTGCGTCAGCGCCAGAGCGTTGCCCCAGCAGTTCCGGTACTGCTCCGTCAGCCGGGCGAATGCATCCTCCCGGGTCTCCACCGGCTCCGGAGACGCGGTCGCGGGCTTGCCCTGCCCCGTGCTGGGGGCGTCCTGGTCCAGCGACGCACCACCCGACTCGATGATCTCCAGGTCGGAAGAGGTCCACAGGTCCAACGCCATCCCGAAGCGCATGCCGGCGTTGCGGATCGCGTCGCCGATGATTTCCTTCACGGCGTCACCGCCGGACTTGCCCTCAGCGTTGCCGTATCCCAGACGGGTCACGCCACACACCGTCAGCCGGATCCACAGGCCCCGGTTCCCGTCGTACTGGGGCAGTCCGTTCGCGTCCGTCGTCATCGGCTTCCAGTCCCAGAACGGGTCCACGTTCAGCAGCCGGTTCGTGGCCTCGGCGTGCCCGACGAACTTCAGGTCGATGTGCGCGGTCGTCATGTTCTGCCCGCACTTGCGGCACTGCCGGCGTTCGTGGTCCGGACGGTTGCACGTCCCCTTGGCGTCCCGGCAGTTCTTGCACCAGACGCGGGGCAGGTAGCGGATCTCCGACTCCGGGAACGGGTCCCGAAGCTTGCGCAGCCCATCGACCTGCTCCGCCCGCGTGTACCCGTGCCCGTTCTGGGCCGCGGGACCGGACGCCAGGGAGGATCCCTGGTGCTCGATGATCAGGTTGAACAACTGCGTGAACTGCTCGTCGGTCAGGCCCGCCATGAGGCTGCCAACCTGGTTTTGGGTGTGCGAGGTGGGGCCCTCCGCCGTCGTGCTGGCGGGGGCCTCGATGGCAGATGCCACGAGAGGTCTCCTATAGGGGTTGTACGTAAGGCGCCAGGGCCCGGCCTGGTTGTCGGCAGACAGGACCAGACCCCGGCCGCCCGCTACTGCTTGCGGATCGGGTTCCGGAAGTTCTCCTCCACCCGGTCCATGAACCACGCCACGATCACGTGCGAAGCGCGGGGAGCCCAGTCCAGCTCACCCTCCGCCAGAAGCTGCTTGCCCACCTCGTCAGCCTGCTGACGAAGCCCGGCATCCACACGCACGTTCAGGTTCACCTTCTTCGGCGTCTGACCGTGCGGAGCCCGCTTCGGCTGCGCCGGCGTGAACCGGCCGGCCACGAACTCGTCCAACGCCTTCTGCGCTTCGGCCTCCAGGTTTGCCCCGGCCACCGCAGCCTTCGCCTTGATCTCATCCCGCAGCGTGTCCGGCATCTGCATGGCCAGGTTGGGCTTCTCCTGCTCCCGGTCCTTCCACGCGAGCCGGTTGATGAACTTGCGGCCGTCCTCGGTGAAGACGAAGTCGACGCTGTCCGCGAGCGCGGGCGCGCCGTGTTCGCGTAGGAGGGCGGAGGCCTGCTGAAGCTGGGTCAGGCGCTGCTGGTCGTCTCGGCTGAGCGGCACGAGGCGGGTTCCTCTCGGCTGGGCCCGCCGGCGTTCTACTCGGTTCGGCGGGCGCGTGGGGGCGTTGGCCACGCCATCATCCTCCTTCTGCATTGCTAAGTCATGGGTGGGGGGCCGGGGCTGGGTGGCCCGGTGACACCAACAGTACGGCATAACGTATTGCTTAGCAATGGACATTGGTCTACTCTGAAGACCACACCACAGCGAGGGGACACCACAGTGCGCATCACCAAAAACCAGAAGTCGACCAAGACCCTCGCCGACCTGTACCGCGCCATCGACCGCCAGCACGCCGTCACCATCACCTACGTGGACGACAACGGCGACGAGTCGGTCAGGACCATCGAGCCGTACGACATCCGGACCACCATGAACGGCAGCATCCGCGTCCACGCCATGTGCCGGCTCCGCGGCGACGCCCGCTCCTTCGCCGCCTCCCGGATTCTCGCGTACACCGTTCACCGGATGGCCTTCGTTCTGGACCGCGCAGAGGCAACGACCCCCGCCGGACACGTCATCGTGGTCCGTAGCGCCAACCAGCTCATCGCCCGCGAACTCGGACGCGACTACCTCCCCACCCGCCGCCTCACCCGCGACCAAACCGACCTGGCAGCCTAGGAGACCCGTGGAAATCGCCCAGCTGATCCTGGAAGCTGCCGCACGGGCTGAGCGCCTCGGGTGGCGGACCATCACCCTCAAGCGACTCAAGCGCCTGGCCCGGGGAGATGAGACGGCGATGCCACCCGACCCGGCCACCGCGCCCCGTTCAGCCTTCGGGCAGTCCGCGTATGGCGGGGACTGCTACCGACGAGAGCAGAGCCGACGGCAGACATGACGAAGGCCACCGCCCAGTACGGGTAGTGGCCTTGAGTCACAGTGATTGCGCAAGCGCAGCGTATCCGGGGAACTCGCCACCGGTCTACCCCCAGTTGAATCCGCCGCTCCCCACCGTTCCATCCCGGGTTGTCAGCGGCCTCCACTAGACTTCCGTACCAGCGGCAAGACGCGCACGCCGCCAACCGCATGACCCGATGCCGCACCCACGCTGCGGCAGGGCAGGTGAAGGTCTCCCGGGGCCCGCGAAGTGAACCACCACCGTCACGGATACCTCCCGTACGGCGGCAGAGCGTGGGCAGTCCGCCAGAACCCGGAGACTACCGTGCCGAAGAACCAGACCACCGCAGCAAAGAAGGCCCGCGCGATCCAGCGCCAGGCCGGCGGCAAACACACCGCTCTGCTCGCCGAACAGACCGTCTGCGGGGAGCAACTGGACCCGTTCCTGGTCTACCCCGAAACCTGCGCCCGATCCCCGCACCCGCACGATGAGCCGCACTCCGAGGACCGCGACTTCGACGCGAAGGCGTGGCGGCAACGCGAGGCCGACAAGTGGGACGCAGAGACCGCGCGCCGCGCCGCACTGACACCCGAGGAACGTGCAGAGGAGGACGAGCGGGCCAGGGAGTGGGAGTACGACGAGATGCGCGCCGCAGGCGACGACGGCTTCGACCCGTACGAGAAGTACTACGGAGACCAGGACTGATCATGACCGACACCCGCAACGTCGACGCCATCGCCCGCGCCTCCGGCTACGAACGGCACGGCACCACCTTCCTCGGCGGTAGCTTCGCCTCCTGCATCTGCCCCAAGAAGGCATGCGGAGGAGTTGCCAACGAAGACCCCCTCTGCCCCGAGCACTCCCGGACGCCCGCCCAACTGTGGCACTGGGCAGCCGAATGCCCGGGGACGTCCAGCACGTAGCAGCCACGCCGGCCGGTCCTACTCCTGCGCAGTAGGACCGGCCGCCTCGTCCTCCAACGGCTCCGCCTCCACCGCGCGCCGTAGCTGCTCCATCCGCACCGGCAGCGGCTCCCACCCCGGCTGCCCGGCCATCAGAAAGTTCAGGGCGTGCACACCCCGCCCGTACGACTGCCCCAACCCCTGCGCCCGGATCCGGATGCCCGGCGGGCCGGCCTTCGACGCGAACACCGTCACCCACAGAGCCGACTTCCCGCCCTCCAACGGCGTCACCAGACCGTCCCGCACGTGCAGCCACCGCTTCAACGCCACCCGCGACCCGTGCGACAGGACGTAGCGTTCCACCCGCGGCCCCGCCCCCTGCACGGCCGCGACCTCCCGCCGGATCTCCTCCGCCAGTTGGAACGACGCCCTCTCATCCTGGCCCGCCATCACCTTCGACACCGTGCCCAGCGACACCCCCAGCCGGAACGCCACCTCCTCATACCCCTTGCCGGCCCTCTGCGGCCGCCGCACCACCCGCACCACCTCCAGATCCGGGCTGAGGTCATCCACGTTCAGCCGCTCCAACTCGCCCACCCGCGCCCCCGTGTCCAGCACCACCGACACCATCGCCAGCAGCCGGGCCCGCTCCTGCGCCCGCATCCCCGCACCGTCCCGCTCCAACGGACCGTCCCCCGCCAGCGCGACCAGCTCCCGGTACACGGCCGTCAACTGCCCCGGGTCCACCGTCGGCTTCGGCTCCGACTCCTCCACCCGCGGCAACCTCACCCGCCGCCCCGGCGCCGCCAACGCGGCCAGGATCTTCAAGCAGTCCCGCACCGTCCGCTGCGACGGCACCGGCAGCGGCTTCCCCACATCCTTCTCCCAATGCCGCAACTCCCCGCCCGCCGCCAGCCTCCAGAACGCCCGCAACGCCGGCGGCGTGAACAGCTGCCCCACATCGCGCACCGCCCGCCTCGGCATCTCCTCCCGCCGTACGGCCCGGTCGAACATGCCCACGACCATCCACAGTTGCTTCGCCCGCTGCTCCGACACCTGCACCAGGACACCGGCCGCCCCCGGCGCCTTCTCCCGGCCGTCCCACTTCGCCGGGTCCCGCGGCGCCACCCGCTCCACCACCGCCGCCAACTGCCGCACCGACGGCGCGCTGTACCTCTGCTCGGGCACGACTACCCCTCTTCGTCGTCGGAGGCGCCAGGAAGGCGCTCTGCGATTCTCGCAGCGATCCCGCCGCTGTCGGCTCGCAGTTGCCCATCCCGGCACTGACACCATCGCCCATCCCGGCTACGGGACACCCCGGCCAGCGGATAGCATGCCGGGCACGCCGACCACGAGGGACCCGCCCATGCCCCGCGCCAACACCGCCCCGATCCAGATGCAGATCAACATCCCACCGGGGGTAGCGACGAACCTGGTGGTCGCCGTCGTCGTCTTCGGAATGGCCGGCACGGCAGCGGTGGTGGGGACCGCACTGTACGGGCAACCGGAGAACAGCGAGCGGGCATTCCGGCTGCTGCACTTGCTGAGAAGGACTCCCGAACCTGAGACGCCCAAGCCCTCACCGTCGCCTCAGAGCCGCACCCGTCCATCTGCTCGTGGAAAGGGCGTCCAGGCCGCTACGCTGCGGCCGTGAACAAACGCCGCCGCGGCAAGCCCCGCCGCCGACAGCAAGCACAGGACACCAGCGCAGCGCCGCGAGAGTGGAACACCGCAGCCGCGGAACGCGAGTTCGCCCGCAACAAGGCGGCCGTGGAAGCCGGGCAGACGTTCCGGGCCCGGCAGTCCTCCGGGTGGCGACTGGGCGGCTCCCCCTCCACCGCAGGCGAGATCAAACGCTAGGCGGTCTACAGGCCGAGTCCCATCAGTGCGTTGTCCTGCTCGTCCCACTGGTCGACGATCTGCATGTAGCCGTCCAGGACCTTCGAGCCGTCGGCATGCCCGGTGATCGCAGCGATGGCCTTGCGGTCCTTCCCTGCGCGGCGAGCTTCTGTGGCCAGTCCGGAGCGTACCGAGTGGCCGGTGAAGAGGTCCTCGTATCCGGCGCGCAGGCCTGCCGCGGTGATGAGGTCGCCGGCGCGCTGTGGGGACAGGCCCTGCGGCTGGACCTTGCCGGTGTGGTGGATGCGGCGGAAGGCGTGCCGGTCGGGGTCCACGATCTGCGCGGCCTCCTGCCATGCCTTCCAGGACCGCACCGGGCAGGTCTCGGGGTGCTTGCCGTAGGGGACGGGCACGGTGCGCGGGTCGGTCTTGGAGACGGCGACGTGGACCAGGAGGCCGTTGTCGTCGTCGCGGATGTTCCGCAGGCGCAGCCCGGCCAGTTCGGCGCGGCGGGCGGCGATGGAGAAGCCGAGGAGCAGCATGGCGCGGTCACGTACGCCGAAGATGTCGTTGTCGCACAGGGAGACGATGTGGCGGAGGTCTTTCAGGCGCATGGCGGGCGCCTTGCCGCGGCCGCGGGCCGGCTCCTCCGCGGCTTCCGCCTTCTTGCGGTAGTCCTTGAGCAGTTCACGGGCGGCGCGGGTGACGTCTGGGTCGACGAGGACGTTGTACGGCGGCCGCCGTAGCGTGACGACGACGCCGGCGAGGCGCCGGTCGACGGTGGAGTAGGCGGCCTGCTCGCGGTTCCACAGGTAGTCGACGAAGGCGCGCAGGGTGCCGCGGGTGGCGGCGGTGGGTGGGATCTGGAGCTGGGTGCAGAACCGCACCCAGACTTTCCAGTCGGCCTGGTAGGCGCGGGTGGTGTTGTCGGGGCGCTGCTTCTGGGCGTGGGTGTCGCTGGCGCTGTCCAGGGCTGCGAGGCGGGCGCGCAGTTCGTCGTCGAACTCTGCGGGCAGGAGCGGCCGGACGGTCGGCCTGGCGGGCAGGTGCTCGGTGCTCACGGGGCGCTGCTCGCTGCTCCATACGCCAGGTCGCCGCCGTGCTCCTGGTTGAGCCGGCAGGCTTCGTCCCAGGTGCGGGCGAACTGGAAGTAGGCGGCCCGAGAGTTGTCGGCCAGCACATGATCGAGGATCGCGCGGACACGCCGACGCTCTGCCTCTGCCTCTCGTTCCACGAACCACTCCACGACCTCGTCCGGTGTGGCGTCCATGACGACGAAGGTGTCGGTGAAGCTGGAGAAGACGGCGAGCCGTCCGTCCGGCTGCTTGATGACCTGGTGTCCCACGGGTGCTCCCCTAGATCAGCGATCACTGGCTATATGTGAGCTTATCGTGGGCCAGCACGCATGGTCCTGGCCGCGAACTACCATTCCGTGGCGAAGTAGTAGGACCGGTAGTAGTTCTGGTAGTTCCAGGACAGTTCGATCCGTTCGATTCTGCTGTGTACGCGATCCTAAGCTCAGGACGTCCCAGCGCTCTGGATGCGACCCTCAGCCAACCCCGCAACTTTCTCAACGTTTCATTGACAATGAAACGTTGAGAGTGGCATGGTGGGGCATGCCCACCGAAGACACTCCGAAGGCGGCCGCCGAACGGCTCGTGGCCCGCTACCCGCTGATGCAGGGCCTACCCGACGCCAGCATCATCATGGCCATCGCCAGCACCGACTACCGACTGGAGTGGCGCGACGTAGCCGTCCGCTACGAACGCGACTTCAGCACCGAGACCGGCCCGGCGAGCCAAGATGACGCCCTGGACGCGCTCACCCTGATCCGCAAACTCCGCGAGAACCTAGACACCGACGAGCGCCGACTGATCGACATGGCCCGCCGGGAGAAGGCCACTTGGCCACAGATCGCGAAGCGGCTGGGCCTGTCCAGCCCGCAGGCAGCACAGCAGCGCAGGAAACGGCTTGAGAACGCCAACCTCTTTGCCGACTTCCTGGACCCCGGCCGAACCGCCCAGACGTGAGGACACCAACCATGGCTAGGACCCTGACGCCGTACTGCAACGATCCCGAGTGCATCAACCCCCGCTACTCGCACCGCCACGACCCGCCGCCGGAATCCAACGGTGAGCCCCAGTGCAGCGAGTGGTGCGGAACGGTGAACGGCCGCACCGTGCACGAGGAGGGCTGCCCCTACCGGAAGTATTTCCACCACAGCGCCACCGCCGCCGAGAAGTGAGGACACCGACCATGACCCGCGAGGAGTACGAGGCCAAGCGTCGGCGTCTGGAAGAAGACGCGGCCGATGCCAAGAAGACCTACATCCGGGCCAAGTCCACGTACGACGGCATCTGTGAGGAGTTGCGGAATCTTCGCATGGACTGGCAGGAGCAACAGGCCGCCGACCACACCACCGAGAAGTGAGGACACCGAGCATGAGCCACCCCAGGGTCAACGAAGCCCGAGCCATCCTCCGCGCCAACAGCCCAGAGACGCCCGACCTCGCAACGCCCATCCGCGCGGCGTTCGACCGGCAGGCGGCCGAACTGCGGGAACAGCGGGAGCCGGAGCACGTCGTCCGCGACGAGACGGCTGCACAGGTGGGCGACGGCCTGGACCGCCTGTTCCGCAGGCTCGGACCGCCCGCCGACCGCGCCCCCGACAGCGAGGAGTACGACCGTGGCTGACCTGGAATTGTTCGAGCACGACACCGAGGCGTTCACGCCGGGTGAGACCCGCGCCATCTTCGACTTCGAAGCCGCCATCCACAACAGCGGTCTCCACGACTGCTTCGACAGCTTCACCATCGAGCACGTCCGATGGCACGAGACCGAGTTCGGGCAGGACACCACCCGCGACATGCTCCGCGAGCACGCCGGGATGCTGAACACCTGGTACCTAGCCGTCGACCGGCTGCTCGGGGACATCCTCACCTGCACGGCAGAGGTTACCCGGTACAGCACTGCGGCTGGCCGGTACGTGAAGGCCGCTGCGGACGAGTACCACCGCACCCGGCAGAACTTCGAACACGTCACGACGATCTGGTCCCTGGCGCTGCTCGCCGGTGGAGCCGATGCCGACTACCCGCCCCCCACCAGGGCCGTCAACTACCCCATGCAGACCCTGACCACCGAGTAGCCAGCGGCGCACAAAGGACGGTGCCCCCGCCTGAGGTAAGGCGGGGGCACCGTCATGCACGGTACCCGCGGCGCCGGCGCTACTTCCTCGCCCGCTCCTCGTCCAGGCGGGACTGGCACACCACGCACAGCGGACTGCCACCATGCCCGTACCGGTGCGTCGGATGATGGCAGCCCGCACACGGGCCCACCTGCGACGGAGAGCACACGGGGAGCGGCGGGGTCTTGAGGTCGTTCACCCCGCCATCGTACGTACGACCGAGCCGAGGTCGTTGCGGGCGCGGAGTCTGTAGATCTTTTCCTAGGCGCGAGAGGGATCAGCCAGGGGCCGGCGGGGAGCAGTCGGGCGGGGTCAGCCAGGGGCGTGGGTCCGCGATGTCCTGCGCGGTCCTGGCCGGGCTCGTGGCGGGGCGAGAGGAGTGGTCGAGCAGGCCGTCCTCGCCGTGTGCGCGCCAGCGGGCGTACCACTTGGCCAGGCAGCGGCGGGAGATCCCGGCCTCCGCCGCGACGTGTGCGATCGGACGCCCGGCGTCCACACGCAGGCATAATCGCAGTCGGCCCTCCGGGGTCAGCGGGGCGTTGCGGTGCCCGGCCACTCAGAAGCCAGTTATCCGGGCGGCTTCCTCGCCAGCGACGTGCCAGCGGACGGTGACATGCTGAGCCAGAGTGAGGACTTGGTCCCATACCGGGTCGAGGGCTTCATCGGTACGGTCCATGACCCAGGCGTAGTCGCCCCAGTCGTCATGGTCGCCGTTGAAGGTCAGCTCTCGGTTGTGGCCACCCCGGTAGACCTCGCCGATTTGACTGCGGTCCCGCCACGCGAGGCGCTCTGCCACCCACGCACGCTCTAATGACCAGCGGCCGGTCTCTCGCAGCCATCGGACCTCTGCCCGCTCGCCAGCAGCGCAGGTGACCGCCCAGTCCAACCACGGGCCCGAGGCAGCCAAGTAGTTCACGTGCGCCCGGCCGCCGTGGCTCTGGTCTCCCGGCTCGTGCAGGACGAGCTCGCCGATCTGATAGCCCGCGGCCATGTACACGACGGCGTGTGCGGCCTCGTGCACGGCGGTATTCATCATCTGCTCTTCCGACGTGTATGACGCGACGGCGTCTGTGCTCTCCCAGTCATACGACGGTGGCGGTGTTCGGGTGTAGCGCACCCACGGGGCCCACTCGGCGTTGTCGAGTACGGCATTGGCATCAGAATTGACAAACCAGCAAGACACAGAACTCCCCCTCGTGGGCGTGTTCCCAACATGGCTGGCGTTCGGCCGCACTACCGTCCAGCGTTGGACGCTGCGCATGTGGTACGGGTCACGGCAGCGTCCGGACGGCTGGTCAGAAGTAGGCGACGGAGTTCCGCGACCGGTGAGGCGTCACCGTGGGCTTCCCCACCCGCTCGTCACCGCGCAGCAGCTCTCCTTGGAGGGCGTACCGGTCGCTGTACTTGGAGATGCCGGTGATCGTGGCGACCGCGAGCACCGTGCCCTTGGTGTTGACGATCTGCACCTCGTCCTGCGCCAGGGCCCGGTCCGCGTTGAACTTCCAGACGCCGCGACCGGCCTCCCAGGCTTCGTCTTCCGTCATCCCCGGACGCCACCCGATCGTCGACCGTTCCAGGCTGTCGTCCGGGTCCGCAGCCCTCTCGGGCCCAAGCTGGATCTGAAGCACGCCCCACCTCCTGAACTTCCTAACTTGTTGCGAAGTTAGAGGGGCCCGTCCTAACTTGTCAACAAGTTAGGAAGTTCAGGCGTGCGGAACCAACCTCACGAGACAGCACACCTAGGCGCGAGAGGGATCAGCCAGGGGCCGGCGGGGAGCAGTCGGACGGGGTCAGCCAGGGGCGTGGCTCAGGGCTGAAGGCGAGCAAGGTCACGTTATTTGTTTCTCAAATGTGTAGGACACGACCCCAGCTCAGCCCCGTCACGGGCCCACTGCCGCCCACGGCCCGGCAATGTCGGTTCCCGTGTTGGATCCCGGAGTGATCGTCGAAGGCAGCGCCGTCCGTCCCGACCCGTTCCTCGCAAACCGGTACGTTGCCGGAGTCAGCCCCAGATTCGCGGCCGCGTCCACACCGGTCCAGCCGGACGCCCTGGTCAGCGTCGGCGGAACCGACGCGTTGAACACCATCCCCACCCAGTAGAACGCCCCCGCAGTCAGAGCCTGGCTGGTGATGGTGGTGGTCTTCAGCCCGGCCGAGGAGACGGAGGCATCGACGTTCGCCGAAGCCAGCAGCACGCCAGCCGAGTTGTACAGGCCGACGTGGTTCTGCCCGGCCACGGGCCCGGACCCCGTGTTCCCGACCCACCAGTAGATTTTGGTGACGTTCACGTTCGCGGCGATGTTCACGCGGACCAGATACAGGGCCCCGTTGGCCATCTCGCTCGAGTTGACGGCCAGCGCGGGGTCGTAGCACCAGGCGGCGATGCCGTGGGCGGACGGAGTGTCCTGCCCCAGTGCGTGGCCTGTGACAGCCAGATTGGCGCCTACGGCCAGACTGTCGTCGGTGGCGAGGGTGTCGGCGCCGGATCGGTACAGGTTGGTGTCTCGTGCTGCGTTGCCCGGCCCCCATTCTTGCCGTCCAGCGGTGTCACGCCGGTACCGGTCGAAGGTGTCCCCGGCGGCGAGGGAGGCCTGCGCGACGGTTGTTGAGCTGGCCAGGGTGATGTTCTGGGTGCCGGTCATGGTGCCACCGGCGAGCGGCAGGAGGCCGCCGAGTGCGGTGGTCAGGCCGGTCACTTGGGATTGGGTGACGGTAACGGGGTCGGATCCGGCAGATGCGTGGCTGCTGGCGTGTGCGGTGGGGGTTCGCGGATTAATAGTGGTCGGGTCGTCGCTGCTCAGGGCTACGGTCGGACCGGCGCCTGCCGCTCCCAGCGGGGGTTGAGGACCGGTCGGTCCCTGCGGGCCGGTGTCGCCTGTGTCGCCCTTCAGGCCGGCAGGACCCTGCGGGCCTTCGGCCCCGGTCTCTCCCGGGAGGCCTTGCAGGCCGGTCATGCCCTGGGGTCCCTGCGGCCCGGTGTCGCCGGTATCCCCCTTCGGCCCCTGGGGTCCTGTCTCGCCCGTAGCTCCGGCTGGTCCGGTGGCGCCGTCCGTTCCTGCTGGGCCGGCCGGTCCCTCCGGTCCCTGGGGGCCGGGGAGGTAGACGACCGTGCTGTCCCCGGTCTGGGTGTCCCCCAGGTCGGCGCGGATATCGCCCACCCACCAGGTGCCGGTCGCGGGGACGGCGACGTAGCTGATGATGGGGGTGCCGTCCTTGGCCCGGCCTTCCTGGATGGCCCACAGGGTGTCGCCGGCATCCGATTCGATGTCTGCGCTGGGTGTCAGGGTGACCGTCCAGTCCCCGTTCGATTGCGGGGTGATGGCCACGGGTCGGACGACTTCGCCCGGGACGCTGGCGACGTAGCCGACGGCCGGGGCACCGGTGACGTCGACCAGGGTGGCCCGCATCTCCGCGCGCTGCGGCGCCGCGAAACCGATGAGCTTGCCCGTCACCGTGGTCATGGTCGAACTCCAGTTCAGTGCGAAGAGTCGTCGTGGGGCGGCTGTTCATCGAGCAGGGCGCCCTGGTGCTGGGCGTCGAGGACCATGTGGGTGCGCTGGATGACGAGGGCGGCGATGGCCACCAGGAGCAGGGTGCGGATGCTGCGCAAGATGGTCGCGGCAAGGCCGTTGGGCCACAGGGTGATGAGGACCGTGTACAGGGCGAGTGCGCCGATGGCGAGGGTGAAGCCCATGACGTGGCGGCCCACTGCGGTGGACCTCCACGGGGCGTGAATGTGGTAGATCACGGCGAAAACCACAGAGCACAGGACGACCAGACCCGAGGCTGCTGTATTGGCGAGCTGTGCGCAGTCCATCAGTGATGGCCTCCCTCCAAGGCGTCGCGGAAGATTTCCGCGAAGTGATTTCTCTGCCGTTCGCGTGCCAGGCGCGCGGCTACTTCCGAGACGGCCGGCCGGTGCGATTCGACTTCCCGGCGGGCCCTTTGTGCTCGGGACAGGGCCTTGTCGGCGGCCTGCTGCCCTGGTGTGGTGTCCGGGCGCGGGGGGGTGAGCTTAGGACGGCGGCGCAGCAACCGTCTGATCCATCGCATCCCCTGGCACCTCCCCCCGTATCGCGCGCAGCACGTGGTCGGCGGTGCGGCTGAGTTCCAGCAGCTCCCCGACCTGTGACTGCGCTTCCATTCGTGCTCTCTCGCTCTCCCGGTGGGCGTCTCGCCAGGTGTCCCGTTCCGCGAGGATCTCCGCGACGCGGGCGTCGCGGTCCTTGCGGACGTCCTCGAGGACGGACCGCGGTACGAGACGGCCCAGGAAGATGAGCAGCACGACGAGCGTGACCAGGGCTGCGGCGCCGCCTTCAGCGATGTTGACGCCCAGCAGCTCATTCACCGTGCCGCTCCATCTCTGTGGTGGGGCACGCCTGCGCCGCTGCCAGTCGGCGGTAGGCGTGCCGCGATGTCATAGGTCAGGCCGCCAGCCGTACGCCGTCGCGGGTCACCGGTGCGGTGACCTGGGTCCGGTCGTAGGCGCCCAGCGCGAGGGAGACGAAGGACAGCACCAGGCCCTGCTGCGCAGCGTCCCAGTCCAGCCCCAGACCTACGGCGAGGGCCAGAGCGGCCTGGACGAGGCCGAGGATGGCGGCGATGACGCCGTCCTTCGTCATGAGGGCGATCAGGAGGCCCATGCCGGCTGCGGCCAAGGCGTTGACCCAGGCCTGGGTGTCTATGTCGACGTCCATGACGAACGCGGAGAACAGCTTCACGGCGACCGCGAACAGGGTCAGCCAGGCGGCCGGTTCCCGGCCGAGGATCAGGAGGGGCTTCATGGTGGTACTCCTTCGGGAAGAGTGCGACGGAAAGGCAGACGGATCCTTTATAGGGCAGTTACAACAGGGCCGTTGCCCCCAGCGAATTACTCGCGTCTGGCGTAAAATGGAACGTGAAACCCCGGCGAGTGCGGACACACTCCCGGGGCGCGGTCCGACTATTGAGGAGTCGAACATGCCCGACGCTACCACCACGCCAATATTCGGAGACTCTCGCCTGCCACAGCGGTTTTGGGACAAGGTGCGCATCGAGCCGAACGGATGCTGGCGTTGGACTGCCGCCCTCACACCGGGGGGATACGGCAAGTTCTACTGGGGCGGCAAGTACCTGAGCAGCCACAGGCTCTCGTACACGGCTCTCGTTGGCGAGATACCAACAGGGAACCAGCTTGACCACACGTGCCATGACCCAAGCAAGTGCCGCACTGGCGGCGCATGCCGCCATCGACTGTGCGTTAACCCGTCGCACGTGAGACCTGGAACCCAGTTCGACAACATGGCCAAGGATCGAGCCCGCAACACCAAGCGCGACCAGACCCATTGCAAGAACGGGCATGAGTTCAACGAACAGAACACTTACATAACGCCCAGCACTGGGCTTCGCGGTTGCCGGACCTGCTACCGAAACCGATATCCAGAGCGTGCCAAGCGTAAGCGTGAAAGGCGTGCCGTAGATCCCAATTACGGCCGCTGACGTGAGGGCGGGATCCTTCAGATCCCGCCTTTTCCATGTCACGAAACCCTCGGAATTTTCAGAGCCGTCCACGTTTTGGGGCCCGGGATGCCGTCGGCGTCTCCGGCCAGTTCGGACACCGAGCGCTGGAAGGCGGCCACGGCGTTCCGGTCGGCGTTGGTCCAGTTGGGGCCGGGTCCGGTCTTGTAGTACCTGCCGAACCCGAGCTGGACCAGGCGTCGTCCGAGGGCTGTGACGATCGGCGAGTGGCGGCCGCCGTGGAAGAAGGCGGCACCCGGGAACGGCTCGTATCGGGGAGCAGCAGGCGGCGTCTTCTTAACGGGGAGTTTCAGTTTCTGTCCGACCGTCAGCTTGTCGGCGTCCCTGAGACCGTTCAGGGAAGCGATCTCCTTGTAGCGGGATCCGTCGCCCAGCCGGTCTTCGGCGATGGACCACAGGGTGTCGCCGTCCTTCACGGTGTACGACGTGGTGGTCGGCGGGGTGACGGTGCCGGAGTCCGTGCCCGGCTTGGGCTCCACGGCCGGCTTACCGGGGACGATGCTGGTGTCGATGGCGCCCGGGTCCCAGTGGTCGTTGCCGGGAACCTGGGCGTGCGCGAAGTAGCCGCCCTTGGTCTGCCAGGTGGTGCGGGAGCGGGATCCCGCCGAGGCGGCGGCCGCGGTGCCGGGCGGCTTCCCGGCCGGCCATACGTCGGGCACCCCGTGCGCACGGGCGGCGGCGGTGAGCTTGCGAAAGTTCGGCTTCTTCGCCGGATCGAAACCCTTCGTCCAAGGGGAGGCGGCCCGGCCCAGGACCTCTACCTGTATACAGACCTTGCCCTCGCGGTTGGTGCGACGGGCGCCGTCATTGCGCAAGGCCCGCCCGGACTGGGTCAGCGGTCCGAACTGCCCGAGCCGGTCGGTGACGGGGTCGTAGATGACCTGCGGCTCCGCACCGACTCGGATCAGGTAGGCGGCAACAGACTCAAGGTAACTGCCGCCAGCCGGAGACTCGGTGGTGTGCTCCACGACGCGCGGAGGGCTCTCGGGGTGGTCCATGGCGCCGCCGATGGACTGGCCTCCGAAGCGGATGACACCGGAGATGTAGGCCGGGCCGGACGCCCCGCGCGGCAGGTGGGCGCCATCCAGTTCCGTCTTGGGGTCCGGGTCGGGCGCGTAGATGCGGTACTCGGTGGCGCCGACGGGGACGTACACGTCCAGGTCGCCGTCCTCGCGCAGCACCATGAACGCCCCGTCGATGTGGGGGTGCTCGAGGACGTGGCGTGGTGCGTCGTCCAGTGCGGCGATGGCGCGGACCTGGTCGACGTGGTCCTGGTCGACGACCCCGAGGTAGGTGGTCTCTACCTGCTGTTGGGGGGTGTCGGGGTCGGGGGATGCGAGGTGGTCTATGGCGACGTGGTACTCGGTCATCGCAGGTACTCCAGTCGGGGGGCCACCAGGTCCGTCTGAGAGCGGACGGCCTGGTAGAGGGCGAGGGAGAAGCGGAAGGAACCGTGGTCGCCGTAGGCGCGCGACCAGGAGTTCTGGGCCCGTAGGATGGTGCGGGCGTAGTCGAGGCCGCCGTCGGGGAGAGTCACGACGGTCTCGAGGGCGGTGATGCAGACTTCGTGGCCGCCGACGACGGGCGAGGTCTGCCAGCGGGGGCTGTCGTCGAGGAGGGCGTGCAGGCCGGGCGGGTCGAACCACGCGTCGTGCCAGGGCAGGCCGGCGAGGACGGGACCGGTCTGTAGGAGCGCGCAGAGTTCTTCGGCGGTGGTGGCGTGCCCGTACTGGTCGATGAGGCCGCGGGCTTTCAGGGCTTTGGCTACTCCGAGGCCGGAGGAGCCGCAGTCGGTGGCGGGCCAGGCGTCGTCGTGCCACTGGTCATACCGGGTGGCGTCGGCGTACAGGCTGATCGCCCACCGCTGCGCGGCCGCCGGATCGCGGGTGCCGAGGCCTGCGGCCTCGAGGGTGGCGGTGTCGTGCAGGATCGATACGGCTGCCGTGGCCGCGTTGCCGGTGCAGGATGCGAGGGCGTCCAGGTCGTCTCCGGCGCCGGGGAACAGCCTGCTGGTGTGGATGCCCTGCGACAACAGGCGCTGCTGGTCCAGGACCGGGGCCTTGGGGGCCCACTCGGTGGGGCGCAGCGGATCGCCGGCGTAGCGGCGCCGGTAGGCCAGGCTGCGTGGATCGCGTACGAGGTGGCGCCCCATGTCGGGGCGTACCGGGTACTGGATGATGTCGAGGTCGGGCACCCGACCCTGCTCCTGGATCTCCCCGCGCCCAGGTGAATGGTGTGGCGGGCCGCTGTGGTGCGGCCGTCCCTCGGGGGGTGGAGCGTGGGGCGGAGGGTCGCCCTGCGATCAGGCTACGGCCTGGTCGGGCAGTCGTTGCCCCTGCTGGAGGCGGGCGCGGTGCTGGGTCAGGTGCAGGGCATGCTGACCGGAGGGACCCATACGGTGCCGTCGCCGGGCGTTCCAGTGGTGGGGGTGTAGGAGAGGGGTGCCAGCAGGGTATCGGCGGCGGTTTCGTTGCGGATGCCGAGCCACAGGTCGATGATCTGCCAGGGCTGTCCGTCGATCACGGTGACGGTGCGGGGCTGGCCGCCGCAGGAGGCGCCGCTGAACATACGGCGGGCGAAGTCGGGTGCGCCCCATCCGACGTTGCCGGGCGCGGACCATCCGGAGTACAGCGTGGTGGAGGTGGCGTAGCCGGCGGGGGTGCCGGCGCAGTAGCCGCAGCCCTGATCGGAGAAAGTCAGGATGTAGCGTTGCGTGGTTTCGTCCCACCAGCCGCCGGGGCCTTCGACGGTACCGTCCATGCCGGCGACTTTACGGACGCCCTGGCCGGTGCCGCCGGAGCCGCTGTAGTTGAGTTCTTCCAGGTTCAGCTGGGTGGCGCCGGGCATGGAGCAGACGATCGCCGGGCGGGTGGACGGGCGTTCGATGATCCCGTAGTCGCCGTTGCCGGCGCAGACCGACAGGACGGGCTTGTTGTAGGAGCCGTTCGGGGTGACCCCGGGACCGCACGGTCCGGCCGGCCCGGCGCACCCCATGACGTTGTAGGCGTTCGCGTTGCTGTCGCTGTAGTGGCGTGGCGCGTTGAACCAGAGAACGAACACTCCGTCGTTGCTTCCCCATCCCGTGCGCTGGATCATGCGGGGGTTGAAGCAGCCTTGGCCGGTTCCGCCGCACGTCTCCTGCCAGGAGCGTTTCGACCACGGATCCAACGAGTTCGGATTGAACAGCGCCGCGGGTGCGGTCCACGGTCCTTGCAGGCTGGGTGCGGTGGACACCCCCAGTCCGCACCACGGGGTGCCTGAGACGTACCACTGGTACCCACAGCCGTACATGCTGCCGTACATGTAGTAGGTGTCGTCGAACTTCTTGATGGTGACGTCGTGCAGGTCCACCCCCTGGATCAGGATCGGGGTGGGCAGGCTGTCAGTTGCGGTCGCAGCGACGTGCGCGGCAGGGAATCCTGCGCTGGCCGTGCCGTCCGCCGCGCGGGTGGGCTCACTGTCGGACAGGGCGGGGCCGCTTACGCCGAAAAGCGCGGCGGTGAGGACGAACGCTGTCAGTGCGCCGCGTATTCGCGTCCGGCCGGGGGTGGGGGCCTGGTCGGTCACGCCGTGACCTCCAGCCAGCCGTTGGTGTAGTCGGCAGCGGTCTGCTCTGTGGAGAAGTAACGGGGCCCGTCCGGCCCGGCGCCTCCACCGCTGGCGATGACCCATCCGCCTGCGGGGATGGTGCGTTGCGAGCCGAGGAAGTCGACGACCAACTGGTTTCCGTCGTCGCTGACCAGTTCGACGGTTCCCTTCAGCCAGTCCACTACGGCTTGGCCGTTGGTGCCGTCGTACTGCATGGCCTCGTAGCGGGGCACGACGATGGGCATGAGATCTCCGATCAGGTGGTGGAGGGTTCGAGGAGGATGGAGCGGTAGTCGAGCGTCTGGGTACCGGCGGCATTGAGACGGTGTTTGTGGGTGACGGTGAGGGTCTCGCCGGGGGTCATGCCGGACAGGGGGTGCCGCAGGCTGAGGCTGAAGTTGTTTGCGCCGTTGACGGCCAGCGCGGCGGTGAGGTTTTCGGTGTAGCGGGTGCCGCTGGAGCTTCCGACGGCGTTGAAGCTGGTGAAGGCGTTGAGGCTGCCAGTGGCTCTCTGGGTGCATCGGATGGTGACGATGACGCGGCCTGACGGGGGCACGGTGACCTGTGCGGAGAAGGGGCCCGACGCGGCGTCAGCGAACGCGGTAGCGGTGCTGGTTCGGGTGGTGGTGTCTTCGGCGAACTCGGGGGCTGCGGTGGTGCCCGAGGCGGAGATGCCGGCGGCGGTGAAGGTGAGCACGGCCCCTGAGGCGAGGGTGAGCGTGAGGCCGGTCGGGGTGAGCGCAAGGGTGGCTGCGCCGGCGGCGAGTTGAGCGAGGGCGCTTTCGCCGCTTTCCTCGCCGCCTTGCAAGGTGACGCCGGCGGTGGACGGGCCGGCTTGCGGGGACAGCAGCACGACTACGGGGACGCTGCCGATCGTGGTGGGCTTGCGGTAGGCGGCGAGGATGCCGGCGGCCAGGTCCGTGGTGCTGGAGGTCAGGGCCACGGCGGGCGGGTTGATGACGCTGCTGTCGGGCAGGGTGATGCCGGTCGGGCTGGTGGGGGTGAGTTGCAGGCTCTGCCCGCCCGAACCGATCGCGGTGAGGCCGCCGGAGGTGAGGGCGGAGTTCTCCAGGCCGCGGGAGGCCCGCAGTTCCTCCACGATCCGCTTGAGTCTGCGGAGGTCCTCGGTGACGGTGCGGGGGTTGCCGGGCAGGAGTTCGGCTCGGATCGGCACGGCTAGTCCTCCTCTACGAGGAAGGGGGTGACCTTGTCGTCGGCCGTGTCCAGCTGCCAGGCGTAGGCGCGGGATACGACCTCTGCGCCGCCCGGGTGGCGTAGAGAGGTGGCGACTTGGAGGCGGACGCTGTCGCCGAGGTTCCAGTCGCGTCCCAGGCGGGGGGCGCGGGAGGCGGTGGCCTCGAGCGTCCAGGTTTTGGTGCCGGTGCGCTGCTGGGCGAGGCCCTGGATGGCGTGGGCGTCGAGCTGGTCGGGGTCGGTGAGGCCAGTGGAGGGGGTGAAGCGGTGTTCCCACCGGCACCATCCGGCGGTGATCAGGTCGGTGGCGGTCTGGTCGGCGGAGCGCAGGCGGGCGTTGCCTTCCCCTTCGCCCCACGCCCGGACTTGGGTGGCTCCCTTGCCTTGTTCGTACGATTCGGTCAGGACGTAGCTGGCCACGCAGCCCGGCATGTCGAACACGGATTCCGGGCTGTCGGACTGGACGCCGATCTTGGGGCGGACACGCAGGACGAGCTGGATGGCGGTCTGGGCGGCGTCGGCCCATTCGGTGTCGATCGTCCACTCCGGTGCGCCGTCCATGCCGGTCAGCTCTTGCAGGGCGGACAGCACGGTGCGGTCGTCGCCATCGAGGAGCTGGTAGACGATCGGTGCACTGTTGGTGGGGGCGTCGACCTCGAACGGCGGCGCTTCCACCACGGTCGCCGCGGTGACGAGGTCGCCC
This sequence comes from Streptomyces sp. ID05-39B, assembly GCF_033794725.1. Lineage (NCBI taxonomy): Bacteria > Bacillati > Actinomycetota > Actinomycetes > Kitasatosporales > Streptomycetaceae > Streptomyces > Streptomyces sp. ID05-39B. The sequence continues at coordinate 22,238 of NZ_JARGEF010000039.1, forward strand.
ATGATGAGGGCCTGGTCGCGGTCGATGCCGGTGTAGGTGCCGGTGTAGCGGCGATCCAGGTACGCCTCGGGGGTGGCCGCGCCGAGCTGGATGGTGCGGCCGGTGCCGCCGGAGCGGGTCAGGATGAACCCTGACCAGATCGGCTGGCTGGTGAGGGTGTCGACGGCGACCAGGAGCGTACGGCCCGGATCGGTGGCCGCTTCCCAGTCGGCGGGCGCCTTGGCCAGGTTCAGGTCGAACTGGGCGCTGGAAGACACGCTGAGCTTGCGTTCGATCGGCCCTGACCCGGACAGCGAGCGGAGTTCCTCTGCGATGCGGCCGGAGCGCAGGTCACACGCCAGCCACGCCAGCTCCACCGGTGCCGTCTGAACGGTCATCAGGCGGACTCGTAGACAATGTGGGCGCGCATCAGGGCGTTGCTTCCGCCCCAGGCATAGCCCTGGGATCCGGGCGAGACGAGGCCCATGTCGGCCGGTCGAAGGGCGCTGACCTGCGCGGTGGCCGCGCCTGCTTCGATGTTGATGTGCATCGGGTGCCACAGGCCGGAGCTGGACTCGCGGAACTTGCCTTCGCCCTGCCAGCCGAGCTGATCCGCGAAGCTGGCCGCGGTGTAGGGGATGGAGATGCTGATGGTTCCAGTGCCCAGGCTGCTGCTGGTGCCCCAGTTCAGCAGGGCGATGATCTCCACGCGGGTGCCGTCTTTCCACACGCGGCCCTTGGAGACGGAGGAGCCGAGCGCGGACAGCCCCGACCACACGGGCGTCCAGTTCTCCCAGGTCGGCTGGGGTCCGTAGGTCTGCCAGCTGGAGCCGTTCCAGCGGCGCAGGTTGACGCCGTCGTCGTAGTACTGGCCGGTGTAGGGGGTGGAGGGGGCGCTGGTGGTGGGGAGGATCCCGCCGGGGGCGACGGTGAAGGGGCGCAGGTCCTGCACGGAGGCGGAACCGCCGCCGGACTGCGGGACTGTGATCTTGGCGAGGGGGATGTAGATCTCGGTGCCGGCCGGTGAGGGCAGAACCGGTGTGGCGCTTGCCGTCCCCGCCAGGTACACCGGGTCGGCTTTGCGCAGGCCGGAGGAGTCGACGTCGGTGTCCCACACCCGCAGATACACCAGGTCCAGGCGGGTGAAGGAGGCGTGTGCGGCGTTCAGGGTGCCCGCGGAGGTGGCGGTGGGCACGTTTGCCCGGTACAGGCCCTGCCCGGACCGGTACAGGCCCGCAACGCCGGCCGCCACGTTGATTGTCGACCCGGCCAGGGACACGGCCAGCCCGGGGTCGCCCGGTCGCAGGCCGGAGCGGCCGCCGAGGGCGGTGCCGTCGCCGGTGACCATCATCATGTCGGCCCGCCGCAGCTCCACCCCCTCGTAGGCGATGCTGTTCTGCCAGGTCGGATCGGTCGGCATGGCGTCTCCTCTACAGCCAGGCCGAACGCCACTGGGCGGTCAGCAGGGCGGATGCGTCGTAGGCGGCGGCCGTGAACGCGATGGTCACGGACTCGTTCGGGGGGATCTCCGGCCACTGGCCGGACAGGTAGCGGCGCCGGGAGGCGGTGCCGAGCATCACCGAGTGGGCGTCCGTGTCGATGGTCAGGACGTCGCCGGTGTTGAGGGTGTCGGCGTAGGCGAGGGCTCTAACGGTGCCGTCGGCGTAGAGGACGGACACCTGCGGCTGCTGTACGGGGCCGGCGATGGTGAAGAGGGGGCGGCTGGCGATGCTCCCGGTGTTGGTGGCGGCGATCTGCCCGGACACGCTGGTGGCGTCGATGGTCCAGGGCATCGTGGCGGGCAGGATCAGACCGCCCGTGGTGGACGGCAGTGCGGTCGTCGACGACTGCCAGTTGAGTTCGTAGCGGCGCGGGTCCTCGGCTGTCACCAGCAGCGAGTAGGAAGCTGCCGTGGCGCCGATCCGTTTGATGACGGGGGTTCCGCTGCGGCGCACGGTGCACCGCTTGGGGGTGCTCTCCCACACCGTCAGGTCCGTGTCGGTCAGGGAGCAGGCGGCCAGGAGCTGTTCCAGCGCGATCTCGAGGGTGGTCCGGTCGGGGGCGTGGACGACACCGGTGAGAGTGATGGGCCGCTCCCCCAGGTAGACGGGTCCCATCCACGCGCCGTGGTCGGCCTCGCGGGGTGCGATGTCGGTACGGGTCTGCGGCCCGTACCAGCCCTCCAGGTCAGCGATGTGCCAGCCCACCCCGGAGTCGTCGACCCCGCCGAGCGTGACGTCACCGAGGTCGACCTGGATCCCGTCATAGAGTTTCTGCACCTGATGCCCCCCCTTCAGCCGATGGCGGTCATGTGTCGCAGCAGGTCGGCCCGCTGCTCCGCCAGGGACTGGTGTGCGCCGTTGAGCGTGATGTTCTGGGTGCGCCGGTTGTCGACGGTGCGTGCCGGTGCTTGCCCGCCTGCCCATGGGGGGTGGGCCGGGGTGACGGAGACGGCGTGCGCGGGCAGGAGCCGGTAGCCCATCGCGGCGGCCGTCTGGGCCAGCAGGGTGCGGGAGCGGGCCGTGTCGGTCCACGGAATCCACGACTCGGTGACGCCTGCCTCGCCGCCGACGACCATGGTCGGCTTGTCGAGGATGCCGCCGCGGGCCATCGCGGTGACACCGCCCTGCCCGGCGACCTGCCGCAGCAGGGTGTCCCGGTTGGGGGCCGGGAGCGCGGTGACCTGCGGCAGGATCTTCGGCAGCAGCGCCTTGAGCGTGCCGTAGCTGACGCCGGCTGCGATGACGTCGGCGATCCCTGCGCCCTTCTTCCCCTTGAGGACGTTGAGGACGATCAGGGCGTTGGCGAGGTCGTCGGAGGTCATCAGGCCGGCGTTGGCTTTGACGGCAGAGTTCGCGGCCGCAGCCTGCTTGGAGTCGCGCACCGCGGACGCGGCGACCGCCATGGCGTTTTCGTCGCCCTGCCCGGCCAGCTGTGCGGCGAGCGTCCCGTAGCCCTGGCTGGCAAGCTTGAGCAGGTTGTCCTGGAAGGCTTTGGAGACGCTGGTGGAGGCGCGGAGTTGGCTGGTGTAGTCGGCCAGGGTGGCCTTGGCGGTCGGCCCGAGCTTGCGCAGGTTGGCGACGATCGCGTTGAACTGGCGGGTGCTGGCCTTGGCCAACTGGGCGACCAGGGCTGTGCCTTCGGTGCCCATGCCGCGCAGCGTCTCGGCAACGTCCTGGCCGGCCCGCTGCCCGACCCGGGCCAGGTTCGCCTCCCATGCCGTATTGGCGGCCGTGGCCTGGGCGAGAAACTTTTGGTAGGAGGCCAGGTTGAAGCTGGTGGACCAGGTGCCGGCGCGCAGTCCGAGGGCGGCGTCGGCGCTGTTGATGGCCCTCTTGGCGGACGCCTTCTGCGCCGCGGTGGTGGCGTTCTTGAACTGGTTGACGGCCTCGGTGAGTCGTTGCAGGGCGTCGTTGTAGCGGTCCATGCCGCTGCCGGATCCGCTGATGCCGGCCGGGGCGGTCGGGCTGTAGGTGAAGCCGCCGCCGGCGTAGGAGGTGATGCTGCCGTTGGCGTTCCACTGGATGCCGGCCGGGTCGCCTCCCAGGCGGCGCACGATCTCCTCGGTGATGGCGCGGGAGCGGGGACGCTTGGAGGGGGCGAAGGGCACGTAGCCCTCGCCCTGAGTCTCGTCTTCCGCCCACACCCGCCACGATCCGGCAGGGGCGATCTGCGCAACGTGTTCTTCTGATCCGGTGGCGAAGTGGCGGATGCCGCCCCGCTGGATGCCTCCGTCGGCGTAGTAGTCCAGGACGCCGCCGTCGGCCAGCAGGTTGCGGGCGTTACGGCCGGCCATGCCCTCGATGCCCAGGGTCTGCTGGACGGTGGTGATCGTGACGGTCTTGCCGCGGATGTTGTCGATGGCCCGCTGGATGGCTGCGGCCTGCGCGGACGCCTGATCGCGTACGGACAGGCTGATGGCCTTGTCCTTGAGGCCGTCGCGGGCGGCCTGGACGGAGGCGAGGCGCTCTTTGGCCGTCGCGGTGTGCGCGGTGACGGAGAAGCGGCCGTCCTTCAGGTGGGTGACGGTGAAGCCCAAGTCCTCCAGCAGGGCGACTGCGTCTGCCGTCAGCGCGGAGACGGTGACCGACTTTTGCCCCGGGGTCTTCTGGATGGCGGCGATGACCGAGTCCAGTCCGGCGATGGCGTCCTCGGTGCGCATCTCCAGGACGGTGGTCTTGCTGTCTGGGATCTGCAGGTACGCGTTCGCGAGGGCTTCGGCCTGCGTCTTGGTCAGGCCCATGGCGTCAGCAGCGTCGACGAAGGCTTTGCGGCCGTCGGTGTAGATGGCGCTCACCTGCTGCCAGGACTTTCCTTGATCGCGGGCGGCGGTTGCTGCGGCGTCGGTGTTCGCGGCCAGATCGGAGAGGACCTTTTCGGCTTCGCGTGCCTTCTCCGTGCCGAGGTTGAGTTCGCCGTCGCGCATGGTGAGGGCGCCTGAGTGGTCCTTGGTGGCTTCGGTGGCGTCGTCGATGGACTGCTCGAATGCGGCCATCGCGGATCCGGCCGCCCTGTTCACGTCGTTCAGGGCGACGATGGCCTGGCGCAGGCCGTCCGCTGACTGCTTCTGCGCATCCAGCTTGTTCTTGGTGTCACTTGCCGCCTGCCCGAACAGGCCCATCGACTCGGCGGTCAGCCTCTCCTCGAATGCCAGGTCTGCCAGAACCTCGTCGTAGCCGTCCAGTTCGCCGCGGAGCTTGGCGGCTTCTTCGGGATCCAGTCCCTTCAGGATGTCGGCGAGGGCTGCGGCGGCCAGCTTGGCGTTGCCGTTGCGGACCAGGTTGGAAAGCGACTCGTCGATGCTGTCCGCGTTCTTGGTGAATTCCTCGGTGGCGTCGCCGGCATCCAGGAGCCCGCCAGTGATCGACTCGCCCCAGTTGTTGATGCTCTCCACGACGCTGGGGTTGGTGACCTTCTTGATCTGGTCGTTGAGCTTGCCGAAGTCGGCCCCGAACTTTTCGGCGACGTATCCGGTGGCCTTGCCGGTGCGGCCCAAGTTGCCGAGCGACGTGCTCAGCTTGTCGACGTCCGGCGGGGTGCTCTCCCCGATGTGCGACAGGCCTTCGGCGGCGACCACGATGGCGGCGATGGCGGCGACGATGATGGACGCCCTGGCTGCGACGCCCAGGGAGAGGAAGGCTGCGCGCAGGCCCATCAGTCCTCCGCCCGCGGCGGCAGAGGTGGCACCGAGGGCGGCGATCTGGACCTGGACCCGGCCGATCCCGGCGGCCAGGGCTGCCATGCCGGCGCCGGACAGCTGAAGAAGTTTCAGGGCGAATGCGACCTGGAGAATGATGCCGATCAGTTCCGGGGGCAGCGCCGACACCAGGCGGGCCGCCGCAGTGACCAGGGTCAGCATGCTCGGACCGGCTTCGGCCGCGCCCTGCGCCAGGACGATGACGGCCTTGCCGATGGCCTGGATGGCTTCCCGGGCGGCCGGCCCGTTCTGCTGCGCGTAGTCGAGGAGTTCCCCGAGGGCTCCGTCTCCGGCCCTGCCCTCGGACACGACCCGCATGAGGTGGATCACGTCGTCGGTGAACTCGTCCAGCTGCTGGTCGGTGAGCCGGGCGACCTGGTCGGCGAACCGGTCGAACCCCGGGGTGCTGATGGCGCCGCCGGCCACGTTCATCAGCCGGTCCAGCTCACCCGAGAACGACTGCACCTGCGGCGACAGCCGGGGAATCAGCTGCTCAAGGACGGTGAACCCCTTGGTGACGGGCTGCATCGTAAAGCTGGACATGTCGTCCGACCAGTCGCCGAACGTGGTCTTCAGACGGGACAGGGCTACCGCGGCCTTCTGCGTGTCCGGGGGGAGCTGGGCGAGCTGCCGCTGGTAGGCGAGCTGGGCTTCGGCGGCCTGTGTCGAGGCCTTCCCGTGCTCCTGGACGGCGTCCCGGTACTTCTTCTCCGCGTCGGAGACCTCTTTGAGCCCTGAGACCTGTCCGGCCAGGGCGATCCCGAAGGCGGTAGCCGCGCCTCCCGCGAGGAGCAGGCTGCCGGCCAGGGGGCCGGCTTCGGCTGTCAGGCCAGCCATCAGGGGTATGGCGGCGGAGGCCAGAGGGATGAGGGTGCCCAGCCCGAAGGCTCCGCCCCCGCCGCCAGAGGATCCGCCGCGGGTGCCGCCCAGGGTGGTCAGCGCGCTGGTGTCCGGTTCGACGCGGATGCGGATGGTCTGGGTCATCGACGCCCAGCGGACCGCCGCGGTCACGTCCCGGCGTAGCTGCATGGGGTCGCCCAGGCCGATGGGGATTTCGATGCGGTGGCCCCACGCCGCCCAGCGGACAGCGGCTTCGACCTCGCGGCGCAGCTGCATGGCGTTGCCGAGGCGCAGGTTGACGGCCATTCCCTGGCCCGCGCCCGCGGTGGACAGGGCTGCCCGGACGTCGGAGCGTAGGTGGGCGGCGTCGACGTCCAGGCGGACCCGCAGAGCCTGCCCGGCGCCCGCGCTGGTGAGCGCGGCCCGGACGTCGGAGCGTAGGTGGGCTGCGTCGACACCCAGCCTGACGCGGAGGTCTTGGCCGGCGCCCGCGCTGGTAAGGGCTGCCCGGACGTCGGAGCGTAGGTGGGCTGCATCCACGTCGAGGCGGATCCGGATGCTGTTGCGGGCGTCGGTGCGGAGCCGGTCGATGTCGCGGCGCAGGGCGTTGACGCGGGTGGATGCCCGGTCGGCGTCCCGGGACAGGTCGCGCAGGGTGCGGGACAGGCCGGAGCCCTGGCCGGTCAGCCGTACGGACAGATTCCACTGGGACACCGGTGGGCTCCTCTCTCTGCTAGTGGTGAGCGGCCTGGGATTGCAGGGCGGCGTGGACGCGGGTGGGGATCAGGAGGACCTTCACGCCGTGTCCTTCGTCGCCGGTGGGGACGTCCTGCTGCTTGTCGGCGATGAGCTGGCAGCCGACGCAGCGGTGGGTGACGGCCCGGTAGGCGTCTTCGTCGCCGCCCGCGGTCTCGTCCCACTCCTCAGGACGGGTCCCGCAGGAGGGGCAGACCTGGCGCAGGTAGTCCTCGTAAGCGAGGGCTTTACGGCGGTCGAGATCGGTCCAGGTGCCGTCACCGTGCCCACGGAAGTAGCTGTGCGGGATGCGGTATTCGCGGCACAGCTGCATCTGGGCACGGAAGCTGGCATCTTCGATCAGCCTTTTCCCAGGTCGGTCCGGCGGGTGTTCTGCACGGACCAGGCGGCGTTCCATAGGTCTCGGGCGTCGGAGGGAAGCCACGACTTGAGGTAGCGGGCGGCAGCCTCTTCGGGCATGCCGTCCAGGGAGGCGGCCGCGATCAGGGCCGGGGGGAAGGTGTCCTCGTCCCAGTCGGATCCATTGGCCTCTTCTTCCTCCGACGGCGGGTGCTTTGCCATCAGGTCCTTGATCTCGTCACGTTCCAGGCCCTGAAAGCGCAGCACGACGGTGTGCGCGTCGTACGCCTTCTTCGCCGCGGCGAATTCCGCCTTGGCCTTGCGGGCCTGCTGTTCGACCAGCGCGCGGGCTTCGGCTTCTGCGTCCTTGGCCAGACCCTCCAGGTAGGCGGCGGCCTGCTCGTCTTCCCGCTTCGCAGCCAGGTAGCGGGCGCGCACGTCGGTGTCGTCGCACAGGCGGAAGATCTGGACGGGCTTCTTGACGTTGTCGAGGCGCTTCTCTAGCGCGTCCCAGGTGGTGCTGCTCATTGGGGTCTCCGTGTGGGAAGGCCCGGCCGGGCGCGCGCGGCGCCCTTCCCAAGTACACCGGGGCCCGGCCGGGGGCTAAGGGGGTGGTTTTCGGGCAGGTCAGGGACCGGCCGGGACGGTCTGGTTGAAGACCGGGCGGTCGGTGATGGTGAACTGCACGGTCACCTTCGCGGCCTCGTTGTCAGCCGTGTACGCCTTGGAGTTCGAGACGACCGTGACTGGGAAGACGTCCATGCCTTTGTTGGCGGCGACGTCGCCCTTGGAGAAGATGACGATGTAGCCGGACGTGCCCTTGGCCAGGTCGGTCTCGATGTCGTCGACGGTGTCGTCCTCGTACAGCGTCAGGCTGGAGTCGGATGCGCTGTCGTCGCCGCCGATCTTGCTGACGAAGGTGGACGCCATGTCGGGCGTTTCGATGGGCTGGTTTTCCAGCGACCATCCGTCCAGGGCGGCGATCTGCCCGGTGTACTCGGTGCCTGCGGTGATCTCGGTGCGCGTCGGGAGTAGTTCCGTGGATGCGATCGTCGGCAGGAACTTGATCTGGGTGGTGCCCTTGCGGTTGAACCTCATGGATGGCCCCTCGCGGATAGGGGCCAAGAGGGGGCCCCTGCTACACGTGTCGGTGTGGCGGCCACCTGTGGTGGTGGCGTCCGCGTGGGGTCCCGCCGCGGTGCGGTGATTGCCTGACCTGGGGTCAGGCTCCCGTCTCTTCAAGGAAGAAACGGAAACGGATCACACTGGTGATGATGGCATCTTCAGCGTTCTGTGTTCCCCCTGCTTCCCTGGCCTCGCGCCGGTAGCAGCCGACGCCGGGGATGGTGAGGGGGTGCTCGTAGCCGGGGCTGCCGTCGGCCGGCCGCTCGACAACCTTCCGGCCCCGGTCGGCAAGCCACTGCGACTGCCGTCCACCGCCCTTGCTGCTGGGTACGCCTGGGGTACGCCCGGACACGAATGTCGCCTGGTAGTCGGATACAGCGGTGGTGTGCCGGTCGGCCAGGGTGTTGTCGTCGCTGACGTGGTCCAGCGGGTCAACCAGGGTGTACGGCGGGGAGATCGGCTCCCCGGTCTCGGGGTCGAGGGGGACGGTACGTTCCCCTACGGGTTTCCCGGTCAGTGTGGCCAGGAGAGCGATGACCGCCTGGGTGACGGGGTCTCTGTCGATCATCAGGACTCCCCGAAGATCCGGTCGCAGGCGGATTTGAAGGGGTCAGGCCACATGTGCTCGAGGACGGTGACGGCCGGTCCCACGTGCGGAAACGGAGGCTGCCGGTAGAAGCGGCCCAGGCTGTCGTACATGTTGAAGAAGCCGTACTCCAGGCGTCGGCCCTGCGGCTCCGTGGTCCCGATCTCGACTCCCCCGCCGTCGGGCACCGGGAAGGGTTCCGGTTTCCAGGAGTCGTGATAGTCGCCGGTGATCTTGTTGGGCCCCGGCCGGCCGGTCGCGTTCAGCTGGATGAGCGTCTTCAGGAGACGGCCCTGCTGCTGAACGGTCCGATTGATCTCCGGGCCGACGCGGTCGGCGGACTGGTCCAGGCGGCGGGCGAGGTCGGCGAGGTCCATGGCGGTCACCCGGCCTGTCGGGTCTGCTGGACCTGGTCCAGGCCGGTGATGCGCAGGGCGCCGAAGGTTCCGGCCGCGGAGGGGTCCTGGACCAGCCACTGGCGGGTGAGCAGCTCGAGGTCCCCGCCCTCGTGGACCTGGACCACGGTGACGATCATGCCGCGTTCCGCGACGGGCGCGGACAGGGGGGTGAAGGCCCGGTACCGGGAGCGGGTCTCGTCGCTCCATGGAAGGCTCTCCACCGACAGACCGGTCACACCGCCAACCGTGGAGGACGGCAGGACGGCGCCCTTGCCTTCCCAGTACGGGTCCAGATCCGGGTACTCGTACAAGCCCGTGCTGTTGTTGAAGACGGGTTCCCCGGTGCCTGCGCGGGAGAAGCGGAGGGTGTCAAGGAGGAGGAAGCCCTCCAGGAAGACCGCGACACCGGAGAGGTCCAGGCCGGCCATGTCAGTTTCCTCCGCCCTTGGCCCAGTCGGTGAGGGTGGCGAGCATGGCGCGCGCGGTCGCGCCGGGCCCGCCGCCGTAGTCGGCTCGGTTGAGCGCCTCCTGGTCCAGGAGGACGGGGTCGACTTCGGCGAGGAAGGCGGCGACGATCTCGCCGGGGCTGCGGTCCACACCGACCGCGACCCGCGCCAGTCCGTCGAAGACGGTGTCTTTCGGCTGCCGGGTATGCAGGACGAGCATGGGGAGTTGGGTGGCGATGTCGTGGTGGAGGCTGTAGCCGGTGACCATTTCCGCAGGCAGGGGGGTGCCGTTGAGGGAGATGGTGGCGTGGCCGGGCTGCGCGTCGATGTGGACGGCGTGCGCCTGGGGCTCGGTGGGCTGCTCGGGGGCGGTCATGCGTCGTCTCCGTTGGTCACTTCTGCCTGGTTGACGATCTGCTGGGCGGAGAACAGCAGGCCGTTCTGATCGATCCAGGACAGGTTCTCGCTGGTGCTCAGGCCCAGTGAGACGCGTCCTTGTCCGTCGACAACCTTGATGATGACGAGTGCGGAGACGACCAGGTCTCCCTCATCCAGGTCGAGGGTGTTGCCCAGGCCGTCGAGGATGGGCCCGAGGTTCTGCTGGCTCATGCGGACACCCACTGCCCGTTGCGTACGAAGCCATGGATTCCGCAGCAGTTCCACAGCAGTGACGGCTCGAGGTGCAGCGGGTCACGGGAGACCAGCGTGTGGGCTCCGGTCCCCGCGGCCACCCAGCATCCTTCGTGGACCTTGTGCTCCGGGGGGACACCCTCGAGCGTCTTGCACCAATGCCAGAACGTCGGGTTGGGCTCGTTGGCCAGCCAGCCGTAGTAGATGTCGTCGTTCAGCTTGGTCAGGTCGGCCATTTCCATGCCCGGCCAGTCGGTGGGCGGCAGGCTGCGGTCGTGGCTCATAGGGTGGCTCCGGAGAAAATGTCGGTGCGGCCGCGCAGGTCCAGCCTGGGGAGCAACTCCCTCTGGCAGTTCGGGTGAGCAACCGGGTGGGCGAGGGCGTCCTGCACGGTGCGCAGCGTGCGATTGGCGCGGTCGGGGTCGTCGTGGGCGGTCCATCCGCAGTCGGCGCCGTCGCGGACTTCTACGTACGACACTCCGAGTTCGTCCAGGGAGGTGCGGGCGGCTGCCGTGTTGGCGGTGGTGACGGCCTGGAAGGTGAGCGCGGACCGGGCCCAGGCATCCACAGGGTGGCGGGCGTCGTTGGAGTAGACGACGGTGTCGAGGCTGTGGTCGCGGCGCAGCGCGGTGACGTCGATGCGTACGGCCGTGGTGTCGCGGGAGGCGTCCTGGGCTGCGCGGAGGAAGGCGCGGGCGCGGCGCAGGGCTTCCTGGATGCGGCTGGTGATGTCGGCGTAGTACTGGGCGGACAGGCCGGTGATGGCGCCCTGGTGGCGTGCTGTCCAGGTGAAGGTGGACTGGCGGCGGTCGGCGTTGTCGAGCAGCGTCCAGGCGCCTTCGCGGTAGACGAGGGGGAGGTCGGTGGCGGCCCAGGATTCGGCGAAGGCCATGGCCGCTCTGTTGAAGGCGGCCAGGCTGGTGTTGAAGACAGTGACGGCGGCGCGCAGGCGGGTGCCGGTCAGGGCTGCGCGGCCGGGGCGGATCGCGGCGAGGGCGTTGATGAGGCGGGTCTGGGCGGTGGTCAGGATCCGCCAGGCCGCGGTGAGGCGGTTGACGCCGGAGGTGATGTAGCCCAGGAGGCGGGTGCGGAGGCTGCGGCCGCGCCGTGTGGGGGTGGTCATCGGCGTCGGCGTTCGACGAGTTGGAAGGTTCCAAGGAGGACGGTGCCGTCGTCCTCGGTGCCGGGGTCGGGTTCGTCGGGTGCCGGGGATCCGCCGGCCTCGAGGGCGGCAATCTGGCGTTCGTACGCCCTGATGTTCTCCGTGAAGGAGACGCTGACGGCGCCGGACAGGTTGATGGTGGAGGCCTGGGCGCGCAGGTCGGCGAGGCGCTGGTTGAGGACCTCGAGGGCCACGGCGCGGGCGGTGCCGAGCCGGGTGTAGCGGGTGTCGAGGTCGGTCAGGTCGGTGGCGGTGCCCAGCTGGGCGATCAGCCAGGCTCGGGTGGCGGTGTCCACGGGGCCCTCCTGGGGCGGTAGAGGGTGAAACGGGGTGCGGGCCCGCCCGGTTGGCGCCCCCACCACGGGGGCGGGCCCGCACTCCGCTAGTCGCCGCTGCTGCCCTCGTCAGCGGCGTCCCGGCCCCGGGCCGGCTTGCTGGCCGCGGTCTTGCGTGCGGCGGTCTTCTTGGCCGGGGCGGTCTGGTCGCTACCGGCGGCGGAGTCGGCGCCAGAGGCGTCGTCCTGGCCGTCGCCGGTAGGGTCCCCGGCCTCCTTGCTGTCCGTCGCCTTCTTGGGCAGGCGGGGCAGCTTGCCGTCGACCCAGGCGGCCGGGTTCGTGACCAGGGCGGCCAGGCGGGCTTCCGGGGATGTCCCCGGCTCCAGCCTGACTGTCTGATGGGTCTGCGGGTCCCGGACGTACACCGTGGCTGCGAGCTGAGCCATGACTCACCTCACCAGACCGTGGCGGCGATGTGGATGTCCGGCGTGTACATCACCGGCAGTGCTGCGGCGGCGCCCTTGGTCCAGACGCGGACCGGGTCGTCATCGTAGCCGGAGGTGACGATGATTCCGGGGGCTTCCTCGCGCTCGATGGCCGGGTTGCCGCCGGAGGAGAGGACGATGCCTTCGGCGGTGAGACCGTACTGGGTCTCTGCCATCTGGCGGGCGTCCGGGGGCAGCAGGAAGAACATGTTCTCCGGGAGCGGCCGGGCGTCGGTGCCGTCGGGCATCGGGATCCGCACGTCGTACGTCTCCACCGGGGGGAGGCCGTAGCGGTCGCGGACGACGTTGACTTCGTTGCGGGCCAGGACGGCGGTGGGGATGGTGGAGGCGCTGTTGACGCTGCCGTAGTAGGCGGCCCGGTAGCTGTCGTTGGTGAGCATGTACGCCCACGTCTTGTACGACGTCAGGGCCCGGCTCGGGGTGGGTGCTCCGGAGGCGCGCAGGACTTCGATCCAGCGCAGTTCGTCGCCCAGGATGTCGGCGGTCGGGTCGGACCAGTCGTCCGGTGCGGTCGGCATGTTCGCGGCCGGCACGTTGTGGTTGGCCTCGATGGTGAGGCCGTTCTCGTTGGACAGGGTGAACTTTCCGTCGACCAGGAGGTCGCCGGCGGCGAGTTCCATGCGGTGCTTGACGGAGAGGACGTGGGCTGCGGCGTCCTCGTAGATGGAGCGGACGAGGTCTTCGCCGTCCATGCCGCGCTGGACGTTCTGGAGGATGGTCTCCAGTTCGCCGATGATGTACTTCTGGCCGAGCGGGAGGAGCTTGCCCTCGGTCACCCAGCGGGTGATCTCGCGGCTGGCGACTCGGGTCTGGGCGTCCCACGCGCGGTAGGTGGCCGCGGCGACGCGCCGGTTGCCGCCTCGGATTTCGTACTTGACCGAGTTGACGGTGCGCTCGGGTACGACGGACTGGGTGAGGAGGTAGTCCGCGGGGGTCTGGATCTCGCGCACGAAGGCGTTGATGACCGTGGGGTTGATGCCGCGGAGGAGGACCTCAAGCATGTCGTTAGGCATGGGTGGTCCCCTCTCAGACCTTGTAGATGAACTGGGTGTTGGAGCCGGCCGGGATGTCGTCGGGGTCGAAGGCGACCGGCAGCTTGGACGGGTCGATCTGGCCGTGGACCATCAGCGGCGCCCCGACCTTGGTGGAGCCGGGGTAGAAGGACACCTCGGTGAAGAGGAAGCCGCGGAAGATCTGCGAGCCGTCCGTGGCGGTGGCGGCGCCGCCGGCCGTGGTGGTGTCGATGGTGATGTCCGGGGAGGTGCCGCCGGTGAACGACTCGGTCGTGGTCGGCGCTGCGACGTCCTCACCGAGCTGTGTGCCGCCCCAGGTCAGCGTCCAGGGTCCGCCTGCGCTGCCGGTGACGACGACGTCTCCGGGGGCGATGTTGGACAGTCCCTCCAGGGCGGTCTGTACGACGGCCGCGGTGGCGTTGTAGGCGATGGCGGCGGTGGTCTGTCCGGACCAGGTGATGGTGAACGTGCCGCCGGTCGGGACACCGGTCACGGTGAGGGTCTGGACCTCGTTGGTGACCGGGGAGTACGGCTCCCACAGCAGGCTGGTGGCGTTCTTGGCGAGCGGGATGCCGGACTTCAGCTTCCGCTCGGGCTGGTACTTCGAGGCCTCCGTCCAGTGGAGGGTCTCGTCGAACTTGGTGAGGTCGAGGGTGACGGTCTCGTTGGTTTCGATTCCGAGGGTGCTCATGAGCCACGGGCGGCCGACGGCGAGCGTCTCGGTGACGGTGTACGGCTGGATGTCCACGCCGTAGCCCCTTTCGCGAATACGCGGAATGTGTGGTGAGGGCGCCTGTGGTGGCGCCGTCCACGGGGGTTAGGGCGTGGTCCCTCGGGTCGTGCTGGTCGTACGGTTAGGCGGATTCGCGGCGGCCGTAGCCGAGCTGGTCGGCCCACTTGCGGGCTTCCTGCTTGACGGCGTCCTTGCCGCTGGCGGAGGCCGGTCGCGGACTGTTCCCGGAGGCGGGGCCGCCGGAGGGGGCCGGGGGGAGAGTCTGGGGTGCTGCGGTGCCGAACAGTTCGGGCCGGCGCTTCTTCAGCGCTTCGGCCGCGGTGGCGACGGCGGCCGGGTCTGCGTCGGGGCTCTCGCGCAGGTCCCGCTCGAGCATGGCGAGCGCGTCCTGGAGGTTCGGTGTGGTGAGCTGGCCCTGGTCGTCGGTGACGTCGACCGCCCCGAGCCGGATGAGGGCCGTCTCGCGGGCGAGTGCGCGGCGCTCCTCGGCGATCCGCTCCTGTTCCTGGGCGACGGTGGCCTGGCTGGTCTGTATGGCCTGCTCGCGTCGTTGGAGTTCCTCCGTGCGGCGCTGCTCCTCGGACAGCTGCTGCTGGCGGGCCTGTTCGGCCTGCTTGAAGATCTCGCCGAACTGGTTGGGGTCGAAGGTGTCGGGGTCCAGGCCGGCGGCTTCGGCGATGGTCCGGTAGGCGGCGCGGCGGCCTTCGTCCTTCTCCTCGGACATCATCTTGTTCAGGCGGCGCTGGGTGAAGGCGACCTTCTCGTCGTCGGGGTCGGCGGCCGGGACGGTGGCGGGCGGGGTCTGGGCGGGAGGCTGCTGTCCGGCGCGTGCGGCAAGGTCGGCCGGTGTTGGCGCCGGGGCGGGCGCCGCGTTGGGGTCGACGGTGGCGGCGGAGTTGTAGAAGACGCTGAGGCCGGCCACGCCGTGGTAGGGGTGGGCCCAGGCGGCGGCTACGGGTCCGAGGTGGTGCTGCGCGGGGCGACGCATGAGTGCAAGTCCTCCCATGGACTGTCCAGGCCCCGCGCCTAGATCCAAGTTGAGCACAGATCGGGTCACGTGTTGCCCCTGCTTGCCCGTGCACCCGTGGCGGCCGTGGTGGCGGCGCTGTTCGGGTCCTCGTCGTCGGCCGGTTCCACGCCGGCGACGGGCAGGACAACGGCGGGCGGGTCCGGCTGCTCGGGTGCTTCACGCCCGAGGAAGGAGGCGGTCTCTTCGGCGTTGCCGAGGGCGTCGGCCAGGGCGACGGCGTCGGTGAAGGAGCGGGCGTTGATCCGCTCGATTTCCTTCTCCGCGTCCTCGATGGGCCAGCCCAGTTCCTGGAGGCGGCGGATGCCGGTCTCGAGGGAGATGAGGCCGGCGCCGCGGGCTTCGATGACGTCCTTGAGGCCGGCGGCCTTGTCGGTGGGCGTGTAGGCGCCGCGCATCAGCCGGGCCGGGAGGACGGGGAGGCCGATCCAGTCGGGGTGCTGTCCGGCCTGGAAGAGGCGCTGGACGAACTTGGGGAGGAGGCGGTCGGCGTGATCGCGGGCCAGCCGCATCGCACTGATGAGGGAGTCCAGCGGTCCGAGGGCGAGTTCCAGTTGGTAGCCGGAGTCGAACTGCGCGGCTTCGACGGATCCGAGGGCGACGGCGGGTAGGCGGGCGACGCTGGAGGCCCGGTCCTTGAGGTCGGTGATGTGGTTGCGGAGTTCGGCCAGGTTGGTGCTGGTGTCGACGGAGGTCATGGATCCGCCCTCGCCGAGCGTGAAGACCATACCGGGAGCCACCTGGTATTGCTGCTGGGCGGTGATGGCCTTGCCGGATATCGCGATGATCGGGGCGCCGGTGGTGGCGGATGCCTTGGAGGAGTCGGTGTCGGATCCGCTGAGTTCGTCGAAGACCTGGAGCACCTTGGCGAGGGAGGACTGGCCCCAGTGCTCGCCGGGCTCGGGGACGGTGTTGGGGACGTGGAGGACCGGGATGAAGTCGATGAGCATGTCCAGGCGGTCGAGGACTTCGCCCTGGTCGTTGCTGGCGAACTCAGCTTTGTCCAGGGGCAGGGAGTCGACGTCCACGTTTCCCTTGAGGTCCCCGAGTTCCCAGGTGGCGTCGGTCAGGTAGACCGTCTTGTACGACGGGCGTTCCGACCAGGGGTAAAGGCGGGAGATGGTGCCGCCGGCGTCGACCTGGTCGCCGCGGGTGAGGATCGGCTGCGCCGGGCTGTCGTCGCTGGCCTCCGTGAGGACGGGGGCGCGCACGGGCCGGCCGGTGCGGTCGACCCCGGAGGAGGTCAGGGGCCGGATCCAGTCCAGGTGATAGGTGATCCGGCGGACCCGGGCGGGCAGGTTGCGCGGCTTGTCCTCGGGGAGTTCCCAGGCGAAGTGGACGCGGGTGGGAAAGTCGGAGCCGTCGTCGTCCTCGTCCAGGACCGGAAAGTAGAAGCCCGGGTCGTACGTTTTGATGCGGGCGCGCTGCTTGTCCGCGTCCCAGTACAGGAGGTAGACGCCGTCTCCGAGACCGACGGCCTTGCGTTCGGTCTGGAGGAGCCGCATGGGGAGGAGTTCCTCGTCGGCCCATTCCCGCAGCAGCGTCTGGACGCGCTCCGCCATCTGCGCCTCGGGGGCTGCGTCGTCCTCGCCGGCCTGTTCGGCGCCGGGGACGGTGATGGTCTGCTCGTCTCCCAGGACGTGGGAGGTCAGGGTGTCGACGAACATCGACGGGTCGCCGAACTCGCGTCGCTCCAGGGCGTCGTCGCCGTCGCGGATCGCGGTGAGTTCAGCGACCTGGTTGTGGTCGTAGGCGGTGAGCAGCTTGTACGCGGCAAGGCGGCGTTCAGAGTCGGCGGGAACCCATGTGGCGTGGGCTTCGGGGAACGCCCGCCTGTTCGGCATGCCGAGGCTGTCGCTGTAGATGGTCTTGTAGTTCAGCCACGACCAGCGGTCGATGACGACCTGCTTGAAACCGCTCAGGAGGCCCACAGCGCACCCTTCCCGCTGATCTCAGGCCCCGCGCCTGTAGATCAGAGTACGGGTGCGCGGGTCCGGGGGTTGCCCTGCCCACGTGGGTCTGGGCATCACCGGCGTCCGCGGAGCCGGTTGTCGGCGTAGTGCTGGGTGCCGGTGCTGTGGGATGAGGGGTCGGCGAGTTCGGTGAGCAGGTGGACGGCCGCGTCAAGGCGGTCGGGGCTGTCCATGCCGGGGATCCAGGAGACGTACTGGACTTCGAGTCCGGGGAACTCTCCGACGTGGTGGACGTGCCCGTTCTCGTAGATCTGGGCGATGGGTTCGGCGCGCAGGCGTTTGCCGACCTTGGCGGTGACCTCGATGATTCGGGGCATCAGCATGCCCTCGGTGAGGCCTTCGCGCTGGAGTTCCTGCCAGGCCTGGCGGAGGATTTGGGCGGCCATGTCGCCGCCGAAGTTGGATTCGACGACGAAGGCGTCTGCCTGGAGTTCGATGGCCAGGATGCAGGCTTCGCGTCCCCATTCGGCGGCGCCCATCTTTCGGGAGCGGTCGGCGAGGATGTACATCTCTGCGTCAGCGGTGCATCCTCCCCCGATCAGGCCGACTTCGTCGCTGTCCTCGCGGCCGCCGGCGGTGTCGATGGCGACGAGGGCGCGGGTCAGGGTGACGCCGCGGAATGCCTCGGGCGTGATCCGGTTCTGGGTGATCCACGGCCATTTCCACACGCCGCCTTCCATGGGGCGGGGTTTCTGCTGGTAGAGGGCCCACCAGCCGCGTTCGCCGACGTCTTTCTTGAAGCGGTCGAGGTGCTTGCGGCGGAAGCGTTCGGGCCAGAGGGGTTGGCCGATCTTCCGTCCGAGGGGGTCGCCTTCTTCCATGGCGATGGCGGGGAGGTCCAGGACCGTCCACCCTTCCGCGCCGGTTTGCAGGATGCGTCCGGCGAGGTCGTTCTCCGACCATCTGGTCTGGATGACCACGATGGAGCCGTTGGGTTCCATGCGGGTGTTGATGACTTGCTGCCACCAGTCCCACAGGTTGGCGAGTTTGACGGGGCTGTCGGCTTCCTTGGCGTCTTTCAGGGGGTCGTCGACTATGGCGACGTTGGCGCCCATACCGGTTAGAGATCCGCCGACGCCTGCGGTGACCAGTCCGCCGGGTGTTCCGTCCAGGTCGAAGCGGTTGGCTGCCATCGACCCGTAGCGAAGGTGGATGCCGATCTCGTCGCCCATGTCCTTGATGCTGTCGCGGATCCACCTGCCGTGGCCTTCGGCGAGCTTGGCCGCATAGGAGGCGATCATGATGCGGTGGTCTGGGTGGCGGGCCAGGTACCAGAGAGGCGCCCACCGGGCCGCCCTGGCCGATTTCCCGTGTCTCGGAGGCATGTTCAGCAGCACGCGCATGCGCTCGCCGTTGGCGATGCGGATGAACGCCTTGTCGATCAGGTCCAGGTGGCGCGCCTGCCACTCGCGGCCGCCGGTGAGTGCGGCCGCCATGGAGCCGGGCGACTTCTGGATCGCCATCTCCTTCTCCACCCAGGCGAAGACGGCGCGTTCCTCTGGGTCGGCGAGGCTGATGATCTCCTGGCGTTGGGCGGCGGGCAGGGTGCGGTAGAGGGCTACCTGATCCTCGAGCTGGGTGGTCACCCGGCCGGGTCCGATTCGTCGTCATCCTCGTCGTCGGCGGTGGACGTGGCCGTGTTCGCGGGGTTGTCCGTGTCAAGGCGGCTCGTGGCGGCGATGAGGGCGGCGACCTTGTCGGGGTCGGCGGTGGACATGGCCAGGGGGCCGCCGTCGGCGCCGGTCAGCTCGGTCTTGACCGGCATGTCCAGGCCGTTCAGCTTGGCGCGGCGGTCCATGAGACGGAGAACGGTGTCGACGGCGCGCATGTCCAGGACGTGGTCGACGACCTCGCCTTCCTTGTCGAAGACCGGGCTGGGCGTAGTGGCACGCGGCCAGGCCGCCTCGAGGAGGGCGTCCAGCCGCTCGTTCTCCTGCTGCCGGTACACGGAAGCTTCGGCCTTTTCCTCGTCACGGTTCTTCGTGAGCGCGCGGATGAGGTCCTTGCGCGCTGCTCCTGAGTCGGCGTAGCCGAGGTTGAGGATGCGGTCGTCGCAGAAGCGGACGCCTTGCCGTCGGAGTTGGAGCAGTTTGGTGCGGCGTTCGGCGACTTCTGCCTGGTGTGCTTTTGAGGCGCTCATGGCGGTGGGGCTCCCGCTCGTGTGTGTCGTTGTCGGGCCCCGCGCCTGTATTGATGATCGCCGATTCTGCCCCGTGATGTTGCCCCTGCCCGGGTCTGGGATGTGGGGCGGCCCCGTCACCGTGGGGGTCGGTGCGGGGCCGTCGGTTCGGGTGGCCGGGGGGTGGGCGTTCCCGACTTGTGGTGCTGCTGCCCTGGGGTGGCAGATATATGCGAGGTGTGTCGGCCCGATGGCGGGAGTTGGGCGCGGGGACACCGGGGCTCACGCCACTGGGCCGACACGTTTGATGCTGCCGCAGATTCGGGGGTTTGTCCGAGGGCCATTGCCCTGCACACGAGACCGGCCCCCGGGAACGGTTCCGGGGGCCGGTCGCTTCGGTCGCTGCCTATGCGGAGGCGGCGCCGTGGCCGTAGCGGCCGCGGACGGCTGCGCCGCTTCCGGGCTGCCGGTGGATGAGGTCCTTCTTCACCATCCGGGTCAGGGTTGCGTCCAGGGTGGTCTGGGTGAGGCCGGTGATGCGGCCGATGTCGTCCTTGTGGAGGTAAATGACCTCCACGCCGGCGGGGTCGGCGTTCTCCTCCAGGGCGGCCAGGATCTTGTCTTCGGCGGTGGGTTCCTTAACGGACGGGGCGCCGGGGAGGGGGATGCTGGGGCTGGCCGGGCCGGCGAAGTCGAAGTCGAAGTCGCTGTCGTCGTCGGATCCGTCTTCGATAATGGAGGTGGCGGCGATCTCGTGGCGGCGGTCCCAGTCGGGCCAGTCCGCGGGGTACTGGATGGCGTCGTGGTCGATGTAGGGGGCGGCGGACTCGAGGATGAAGTCGCGCATCATCTCGGCTGCTCCGCCGGGTCCGAGGGTGTAGCCGAGGCCGAAGGTGGACTCGGGGTCCTGGAGGGCGTCCTTCTCGTTGTAGATGAGGGGCCGCTTGACGTCCCAGGCGGCGGGGATCTGGCCGGGGTCGACGCCTTCGAATCCGGTGGTGACGAGGTGGCGCTGGTCGGAGTCGGTGCGGAGCATGACGATGGATCCGCCCTGGATGACGTTGGTGCGCAGGGCGGTGGAGCCTCCGAGTTTGTCGGCGTTCACGGCCTGGTTGACGAGCGTGATGATGATGCCCTGGGACCGGGCCTTTGCGGCCAGGGCCTCGAGGATCTTCGCTGCTTCCTTCTTGTGCTGGTCCAGCTCGGACAGCGGGACATGGGCTTCGTCGAGGATGAGGCGGACCCAGGGGCGTTCGGGGGTGGGGATGAAGTTTTTCATCTTGAGGCGGGCGGATTCCTGGATGCGCCAGCGCAGGAGGGCGTAGACGACGCGGAGGGGGCCCATGCAGCCGTCGTCTCCGAGGCCGGAGAAGCAGGCCATGGTTTCGACGTCGGGGTTGGAGGAGCCCTTGGGGTCGGCGTAGATGATGGCGTGGCCGTTGACGTGGTCGGCAAGGGCGACGATCTGGATCAGGCCGCCCTTCCCGGACCCGGTCACGCCGGCCACGAAGAGGTGCTTGGCGCCGAGTTTGGGGTCGATGAACTGGACGCGGGCGGGGAAGCCGGAGACGTGGCGGCCGATCTGGACGTAGCCGCCCTCGGAGATTTTCAGGACGTGGGTGCCGGGGAACGCGACGCCCTTCTTGAGCGGGTTGTGCTTCATCAGGCGGATGGTGCCCTTGCGGGGGTCTCCGGGTTCGGGGCTGTAGGAGCACAGCAGGGTGTTGGTGCGCAGCGCTCCGGCGAGTTCGGTGCGGTCGGGGGTTTTCAGGCAGTTGAGGTCGGGGCCTGCGATGACGTAGGCGGTCTCGCCGCCGGTGTTGGGGTCGGTCTGGACTTCTTGGAGGTGGGTGCCGGCCATGATGCCGCCGGGCCGGGACACCCATTTGCGCCAGGCTCCGGCCAGGGTGGTGTGGTCGAGGTCGGCGGGCGGGGTGCGGTCGACGGTGATGTGGCGTTCGCCTGCGTGGGCGCCGGGCGTGATGTGGATCCAGGGGAGGGGGATCTGGTAGACGCTGGAGACGGCTTCGGCGGTGACGGTGACGGGCTGGCCGTAGGGGGCGGTGATGGTGCCGGTCCACTGGGTGGGGGTGGCGGTGACGTTGGCGAGGATCTGGCTGCGGTGGGTGCCGTTGTGGGGGTGGGAGATGTAGAGGCCCCAGTCGCGGACGATGCCGTCGGCGTCGGTGGCGGGGACTTTCACGCCGGTCACGGTTGTCCCAGCGTGGGGGTGGGGGGTGGTGGTGCGGTGGGTGCGGCGCAGGAGCTTGCTGAGTTTCCAGGGGACGAAGGCGACTGCGGTCCACCAGGCGAGGGAGACGATGCCGGGGATGGATGCGGGGTCGAGGAAGCCGGCCATGATGGCGTCGGTTCCGGCGGGGCCTTGGAGGATGCCGAGGCCGAGGCTCATGCCGGTGGTGACGGTGGTGATGGCCAGGGTGGTGCGGTGGGCGGTGAGGATGTCGGCGGCGGGGAGGTGGTCGGTGAGGCCGTTGGGGAGGCGGTCGGTGTAGTTGAGGGTGGTGAAGGCTGCGGCGGCGCTGTAGGCGATGGTGGCGCCGACGGCTGCGCTGTCGGCGAGGAAGGGTGCGGTGAGGCCGGCGGCGATGGGGGTGAGGGACTGGGCG